>NZ_JBEXSX010000002.1:0-276256 GCF_040613835.1 Streptomyces sp. NPDC006207
CACAGCGAAGGCGTCACCGCCCTCGTCGCCACCCACGACCCCCAGCTCCTCGCCCTCGCCGACCGCGTCCTGGAACTCCGCGACGGCCACAT
This sequence comes from Streptomyces sp. NPDC006207, assembly GCF_040613835.1. Classification (NCBI taxonomy): domain Bacteria; kingdom Bacillati; phylum Actinomycetota; class Actinomycetes; order Kitasatosporales; family Streptomycetaceae; genus Streptomyces; species Streptomyces sp. NPDC006207. Next base: position 93 of record NZ_JBEXSX010000002.1, read on the forward strand.
CACGCCCACCGACTGACCATGGGCCCGCCATGAAACGTGCAGCGTCGACGGCATGGTCGCGAGGCTGAGGGGCGGCGCGTTTCACGCGCCGCCCGACGTTGACTGAGAGCAAGGTCGGGCCTTCCGAGGGCAGCGGGACCGCGAATGGCGGACCGACCGCCGGGATTCCCGACGCGTGCACCCTCCGCGAGTGCGCGCGTTTCCCGGCGCACTTTCGCCCGTACCCAAGCACGACGTATGTGAGCAGGACGTGAGCGACGCTCGACATGCCCAGCTCAGGGCGGTGTACGCGCCTGGATCAGCGCCCAGGGTTCTCCGGCGGGTACAGCACGATGGCGGCAAGGGAGCGGGCCAACCCGTCCCAGCTGCGAGGGTCCCAGCCCGTGTGGTGGTGCCAGCGATCCAGCCGGTAGGAAACGGTGTTGGGGTGCAGATGCAGGACCGCCGCACTCGCGCTGATCGAGAAGCCGTTGTGCGCGAAAGCCAGAACGGCCTCGGCGAGGCGTGGGTGACTGCGCGGCACCGTGGAGCGCACGAGAGGAGCCAGCCGATCACGCTGGGGCAGGAGGGTGGCGATGAGCCACTTGTCATCGAAGGACACCGTGCACCCCCGTTCACGGGCGACCACAAGTGCCCGTTCCGCGTCGCCGATGCTCTCCGCGGCACCCGCCAGTCCGGCCCTGGGCATGCCGATCCCGGCAACCGGATCAACTCCCGCAGGCAGCAATTCGCCGGCGTCCGCGATGATCATGCCTTGCGCCAGGATGACGACGCGCTCGCCGTGGATCACCGCGTGCAGCGTGCCGCCGTTCGCGTGCAGCTTCCGCCGCAAGAGGTCGAAATGGGTGTCGGACCAGGCTTCGACGGGCGCGCACGCGGCCTGGAAGGAAGCGTAGGGATCGAAGTCCAGGGCGCGGGCCATGCACAACCCGTCCTCGCCCTGCGCGCCGTCGGCGTAGAGGGCTTCGACGAATCGGTGCCGAAGTTCGACCAGGGCCGTTTCCCTGCCTCGGCTCGTCTCGGAGTAGCCGTCGGCCACGGCGCCGCACATGTGCTGCACCCACGCCCAGGTCTGGTCCACCAGTTCCAGCAGGGCGAGCAGGGCCGCCGTCTGCCTGTTGCCGGCCTCCTGGCGCAGCATGCTCCACAGATGCCGGTAACCGATGTGGAAGCCCGTGATGACCGATTCCATGGGAACGAACTGCCGGGCTCGCCTCCGGCCGAGTTCTCGAGCAGCCTCGATCTCGCGGCCGGTGGGTGCTCGCCTCTCCTGGAGCGAGGCGAGGAACGCCTGGTACTGCTCCAGCACCGCCTCCTCGTGCTCGGCGCGCGGCATCGCTTCGAACGATCCGACCTGGCCGCGGATGTCGTCCACGATGGCAGGCACCAGATCCCCTACCTCCTGAGTTGCCCACCGGTAGAGCGCGGAGAGCTCCGCGGCAACGGCATCATCAGTGCTCGAGAGATCCGCTTGTTGTGCGCTCACGAGAATCCTGGCCCTTCGAACGGACGGCGATTTCCACGGTACCTCAGCACCCCACGTTGCATCCCCGGAGCCGAGACGAGTGATCGACCTCCGATTCCGCACCTGAATTCATTCGGCCAAGCCTTCTCCATGCAGCGGATTTCATATCCGGAAAATTCTTCGGGCGGCAAGACGAAGCCTTCCGCCCGGCCTGGGCCCTGACCCGCTGCCGCACGTGCCTCGGCAGCGCGGCAGCATGTCCTTGACATCAAACGAAACGATACGTATCGTTTTTGCAATGGTGCTGGAATTCTCCTCGGGCCCGCCGACCGGTGGGCCGCGGTCCGCTGCAAAGATCCTCGACGCGGCGCGGGGTGTCCTGTCGGCACAGGGCTACCCGGCACTGACCATCGAAGCCGTCGCGGCCGCCGCGGGCGTCGGCAAGTCGACCATCTACCGCTGGTGGCCGAACAAGGAAGCCCTCATCGCCGACGCCCTCGCCGAGATCTTCCGCGCCGAGGAAATCCCCGACCTCGGCGACACCCACGCCGAGCTGCGCCACGCCGTCGACATGACCATCGACAACTACACCAACGAGGACATCGCGGCCTCATTGCCCGCCCTCGCCGCGGGTCTCCTGCCCCACCCCGAGCTCATGACCCGTTTCCGCGAGACCTTCCTCCACCGCAAACGCCAGAACATCGCCACCGCGCTGCGCCGCGGCATGCAACGCGGCGACCTCCCCCACGACCTCGACACGGACCTCGTCCAGGACATCTGGGCCGGCACCATCCTCTACCGACGCCTCATGACCGACACGCCCACCGACAACGCCCTGGCCGAGCAGCTCACCCGGCTCGTCACCGAAAACGGCTCCCACTTCGCGCTCCGCGCGGGCAGGCCCTCCGCGTGAACCCGGCACCGGACGCCCCGACCGCGGCGATCACGCAGTCGGGGCGGGCTCCTGTGATTTCCACAAGGATGTCCGCCTGAATTCTTCGATCTTCCCTCTACCCCCGGAACGGAAGATGCGAAAAGATGAGATGGAAGCCTTTTCCTTCCCGACTGAAAGTGACCGCATTGCGCTTTCAGCCGGGGCCCTCGATCCGCGGATGAAATCGAATCCGGATGGGCACGCCAGAGAAGCCGAACCGGGAGCCAGCGAATGCCGCCCCTGCTCCGTAGCCTGAAGGCCAACGTCCCGGGCCGGAAATCATGAGCTTGGTCACCTGCTGGCTCGCCGAACACAAGGGGAGCTTGCGCCTCCGGCTGACCTGCATCTTCGGCGTGATGTTCTTCCTGGCCGTCGCCGTGGTGCTGGGTGTCACCGTGCTGCTGGTCTACCGCTTCCGGCAGGCCCACCCCGGCGCATCCTTCCCTCCCTACGTGAAGATGCGTCCACCTCTCACCCCGCAGCAGCAAGCACAGTTCCAGGAACAGGCCGGGTGGCACGCAGCAGCCCAGGGGACGGACACACGTGCGGACATGTTGTGGATGCTGAAATGGGGATCGCTCCTAGCCACAGCCGTGGGAGGCGCGGCCACTGCGGCGGGCTGGGTGGCGGCCGGTCGGCTGCTGCGGCCGCTGACGCAGATCACCGGAACGGCCGAGCGCGTCGCCGAACGCACCCTGCACCAGAGGATCGCGCTGAAGGCCGCGCCCGGCGAGGTCAAGAAGCTGGCGGACTCCCTCGACCGGATGCTGGCGAGACTCGACGAGTCCTTCGCCGGCCAGGGCCGCTTCATCGCCAACGCGGCACATGAACTCAAGACCCCGCTCGTCATCAACCGCACCCTCGTTGAAGTCGCCATGAACCGGCGCAACGCCCCTGTGGAAATACGTCACCTGGCCGAGGACCTGCTCGCGGTCAACGCTCGCCACGAGCGGCTGATCGACGCCTTGCTGGCTCTTGCCCGCTCCGAGAACGGCACCGTGGAACGCCTGCCCACCGACCTGGCCGAGGCGGCCGCCTCGGCCATGGAGGCCTCGGCGCAGGCGGCCGAACGGGCCGCAGTAACGGTCCAAACGGATCTGCGTCCCGCGCCACTCCACGGAGATCCGCTGCTGCTGGAGCAAGTGGCCCGGAACCTTGTTGACAACGCCATCCGCTACAACGTTCACGGCGGCACAGTCGGCGTCCTCACGGCACAGGTTGCCAACGGAGTGCGGCTCACCGTCACCAACACGGGCCCCGTCGTCGCCGCGCATGAGGTGCCCGTTCTCTTCCAGCCCTTCCGCCGACTGACCGACCGGGTCGGCACGGCCAAGGGCAGCGGCCTGGGCCTGTCGATCGTCCGAGCGGTCGCCCACGCCCACGGCGGAGACGTCGATGCCGTACCCCGTTCGGGCGGCGGCGTCACCGTGACCGTCACCTTGCCCACCCGGGTCCCGACCAGCGCACGACCGCACGCGTGAGGAGTGCCCACCCTGATGCATGACCACCCGCTTCACAGCGGGTGGTCTTCCTGCAACTGGGCTGTGGCGCCGGGGAGCGGCGTTCGAGTTCCGGACCATCGGCGAGACTCCTGACGCGGACCCCATCGGCATGACGCCGCTGGACGGGCGCCCGGCCGTGGTCCCGGCCACCCGGCCATGACCACAGGGCTCGCCCGTTCATGTGCCTGCCAGCGCCTCCGTCGGAGACATTCGCGCGGCGCGGACCGACGGGTACAAGCCGGCCAGACCGCCGATGGCCAACGTGGCGGCGGTGCCTCCTGCGGAGGCCCAGGCCGGCACGGTGGTCGGCCACCCCTGCGTCGTGGCGTACACACCGGTCACGAGGATCCCGAGGAGTACACCCGCCGCTCCACCGAGCGCGGACAGCAGGAGCGACTCCGCGAGGAACTGCAGCCGGATCTGCCCCTGTGTGGCGCCCAGAGCGCGGCGCAGGCCGATCTCGGCGCGGCGCTCCAGCACCGAGATGACCATGGTGTTGGCGACTCCGATCCCGCCCACCAGCAGAGCGACCGAACCAAGGCCCAGCAACAGCCCGGTGAAGGCCCGCTCCGAGGCGTTCTTCGCGACGAGGGCGTCGGAGGGCCTGGAGACCGACACCAGTTCGGGGTGCTCAGGGTTGGCCGTAGGGGCCAGGACGCCATGCACATCGGTGACTGCGTCGTCCCGGACACGGGCGTAGACGGTCGTCGGGTGTCCGTCGAAGCCCAGCTCTGCACGGGCGGCTTCCCAACCGACGAGCGCGGCCCGATCCAGTTCGGGCGCGAGGGGGGCCGGGGCGAGGATTCCGACGACGGTGAAGCGGCTGCCGCCCAGCACCACCTGAACGCCGTTCGGGCCTTCCGCCGGCGATGCGCCACGAAGGTCGTGAATGCCCAGGCTGTTCGCGGTGCCGGCGCCGATGACCACCACGGGCAGCTTCGCCTGAGCGGCATTGGGCCAGTCTCCGTCGGCCAGGGACACCCGCAGTGCCTCCGGCAGGCCCTGCGTCGCCGCGTAGACGGCGATGCTGCCGCTGAGTGCCGTGGGGATGTGCTCGTTGCGGTAGACGTTGGCGCGAGGAAGCCGGGAGACCGCGGCGACCGACTGTACCGGGCCGACCCGGCGGATCATGGCTGGGGCCGTCTCCGGGAGCGCGACTCTCTCCCCGGTGCTGTGGTCCTTGCCCGGGCCCACGGTGAGCAGGTTGGTTCCCAAGGCGGCCAGTTCCTGGTCGAGTGCTGTGCGACTGGAACTGGAGATCCCGACGACGGCGGTCATCGCCGCGATGCCGATGGCGATGCCGAGCGCCGACAGCACTGCCCGGAGGGGCCGGTACCGCAATCCGGTGCTGCCGACCCGTAGTACGTCACGTGGCCGCAGTCTGAACGGGGTCAGGGGCGGACTGGTCGTCTGCATCAGTGGGGCGCCTCCGTCGCAGTGTGGTGGCCGAGGCCGCTGCCCGGGAGGGCGGCGACCTCGCCGGCGAATCCGGCCGTCGTCGAACCCCTTCCGGCGCCGTCTGCCGCATCGGTGGCTCGATCGCCGACCACGGCGCCGTCCCGGAACTCGATCCGGCGCGGCAGCCGAGCCGCCACCTCGGCGTCGTGGGTGATCAGGACCAGGGCCGTGCCGGCGGTGTGCAACTCCCCGAGGAACTCCATGACGGCCGTGCCGGAGGCAGTGTCGAGGTTGCCGGTGGGTTCATCGGCGAGCAGCAGTGGCGGCTCGCCGACGATGGCGCGGGCGATCGCGGCTCGTTGCCGCTCGCCGCCCGAGAGTTCATGCGGCCGGTGGTCGGTCCGATGTCCGAGGCCGACCCGGGACAGAGCGGCCAGGGAACGGCGTGTCCGTTCCCGCCGAGCCACGCCGCTGTACAGCAGGCCGTCGGCCACCGCCTCGACGATCGGGAATCCGGCCGGGAGGTGGAACTGCTGGAAGATGAAACCGATGTACATGGCACGTAGGGCGGACAGGCGGCGATCGCTCAGCTGGGACACTTCGTGTCCGGCGACGGTAACCAGGCCCGAGGTCGGCCGGTCCAGTGTGCCGATGAGGTTGAGCATCGTGGATTTCCCCGAGCCGGACGGGCCGACGACGGCAACTGCCTCACCCGGCCTCACCGTCAGGCTGACATCGCGCACGGCGGCGACACCGCCTCCGTAGCTACGGCTCACACGGTCCAGGACCACGACGGGGTCGGCGCTCATCGCGCGGTTCCCACCTTGGCACCGGGGGCCAGCCCCTCACCGGTCACCTCGACGCGTCCGTCGACGAACAGCCCGATACGTACGGCGACGACATGACCGCGCCCGTGGCCGTCCAGCACTTCCACGCCGTAACCTCCGCCGGACAACGCGAGAAGCGCCGACACAGGAACCGTCAGAACGTTCTCGTGCCGACCGGCGAGGTAACGACCGGTGAGGGTGCCGGAACCGCGGCCGGTCCCCCTGCTCACGGCCGACGGGTCGACCAGGGAGACGGTGACGTCCTGGACGTTCTCGCCGCTGTCACCGGTGTGCGGGGCGCCGACCGAGATGACCGTGGCGTCCGTGCTCTTGCCACCGGTGGTGGACACCTTCAGCCGCACGCCCTTGACCGCCAGCTCGGAGTCCTCGACGGGAACGGTGAGCTTCGCCCGCGGTGTGGTTCCGGTCACCGTCAGCAACTCGGGTACCGCGGCGGCACCGATCGCCGCACCGCGCTGGGCGACCCTGCGCGCACCATCGGCGTACACCACGTCGCCGAGGGCGATCTTGCCGGTCTCCGCAGCGCCCAGGGCTTTCTGCCAGCGCTTGACGGCGGCTTCCACTCCGGCGGTGTACGTATCACCGGGCGTGAAGCCACCGTAGCCCAGGGCGCTGAGGTTGGTCGTGAACACCTTGACGTCCTCCCCTTTCGTATCCAGCGCCAGCTCCCTGTACGCGGGGAGCTTGCCGTAGAGCAGGACGACGGGGCGATCGTCGATGCGGGCCAGCTCGTCGCCCCGGCGAAGTACCGTGCCCGATGCGGGTAGCCACGTGACGGTGCCTTGGGCGTGTCCGGTCAAAGGCCGTGCGGAGCCGTACGTCACGGCGCCTGGCACGGTGATCCAGCGCTCCATGGTCTTCCGCGTCACCTCTGCGGTGGCCGGAGGGGACGCGCTGGGCGCAGCGGTCTTGGTGTGGCCACCGAGAACGCCGGAGGAGGCCGCACCGGCCAGTACCACCACGGCAACGGCCGCCGTCCCGCCGAGAATGAGAAGCGTGCGGCGTCCCTTGCCGGAGCTCTTGCGCCGGCTCATCCGGCGACGCCGTCGTTCTCGGACTGCGGGTAGAGATGGTCGCAGGCCGCCGAGGCCTTCGGAGCATTCGGATCAAGCTTGGAGTTGTACGTCGAGTCGTCGGGCTGCTCGCCGGTCTCCGGGTCGGGATCGGGATAGTCCGAGGCCCCGTTCTCCCGCATGCACACGGCGTACCGCTTCAGCTTCTCGATGTCCGCCGGCTTCCAGAGAGGACCAGGATCATATGTCGGCCACTTGGACTGGCACGCCTTGTAGGCAGGGTCCGTGGCGACCACGGGACTTCCGTCGGCCATGGCGACGACGAGCCCCTGTTCGGTGTCCGGGTCGGGATCCTTCACATCGAGACCGTGTTCGCGCAGGCACCGTACGAAGGGCATGAAGTCGGGATCCGCGCCGGGTGATGCCGAGGCGGCGCTCGACGTGCCGTCCGGCACACTCGCCACCTGCGCGCCGTTCGCACCCCCACCGCCGCATCCCGCCAGTGTCGCCACGGCGGCGATGACAAGCGCCGGGGGACCGAAGAGTCTCGTGAGCGCTGACACTGATTGCATTTCTCGTCCTTCCATGGCCGGGCGGAAGCGTCCTTCAAGGCCACTTTCAAGAAAGTCCCTGGTCACGCTGCTGCCGATATCCCAGCAGAACCCCGGTGAACGGCTCGTGAGCCCTCGAGCTCACCCCCAGCTCACGCCCGATCCGGTACTGAGGAGCAGCAGCATTGCCGAGCGAAGGAAGGTGGACGGGATGCGTCCTCGGGCCGCAGTGCGGAAGTTCGTCCGAGCGCCGGCCTCCCCGTTCCTGTGGATCGCCGCTCACCGCGGCAGCCTGCGCCTGCAGCTGACGGCAGTGTTCGGTTCGATGTTCTTCATCGCCGGTTCCGTGGTACTGGCGGCCACGGTGCTACTGGTCGTCCGCTACTGGCACTTCAACTTCGCCAATCCGTCGCCGCAGGTGGATCCGCACGACATGAACGCGGACATGCTGTGGATGCTGAAATGGGGATCGCTGGTCGTCACTTTCGTAGGTGTCTCGGCCACCGCCGTGGGCTGGGTGGTGGCCGGACGGCTGCTGCAGCCGCTCACCCACATCACGCACACCGCCGAGCGGGTCGCCGGGCGCACGTTGCACCAGCGCATCTGCCTCGAAGCACCGCCCGGCGAGGTCAAGACTCTCGCCGACTCCTTCGACCGCATGCTCGAACGTCTGGACGAGTCGTTCGCCGGTCAGGGCCGCTTCATCGCCAATGCCGCGCACGAGTTGAAGACGCCGCTCGCGCTCAACCGCACGCTCGTCGAAGTGGCCATGAACCGCCGCAACGCCACGGCGTCCCTGCGCCACCTCGGTGAGGACCTGTTGAAGGTCAACGCTCGCCAAGAGCGTCTCATCGACGCGCTCCTCGCGCTCGCCCGCTCGGACGGCGGCACCGTGGAGCGCCTGCCCACCGACCTTCGCCTCGTCGCCGAAACGGTCCTCGATGCCGCCGCGGCATCGGCACGAGAAGCCGGCATCGCCCTGTCCGGCGACCTCGGTGTCGCGCCGCTACAGGGGGACCCCACCTTGCTGGAGCAGCTCGCGCGGAACCTCGTCGACAACGCCGTCCGCTACAACCATCACGGCGGCGCCGTCCGCGTCATCACCCGCTCCAGCCCCGAAGCAGCGGTGCTGACCGTCACCAACACCGGGCCCTCGATCGCTCCGCACGAGGTGCCCGCTCTCTTCCAGCCCTTCCGCAGGCTCACCGACCGCGTCGGTTCCGCCAAGGGGAGCGGCTTGGGCTTGTCCATCGTCCAGGCGATCGCCCACACCCACAGCGGCGAAGCCAACGCCACCCCACGCCCGGAGGGCGGCCTGACCATCACCGTCACGCTCCCCCATCGATTCCAGGACCCGGGCAAGCAGGCATGAGCACCCGGCATCGGCAGGGGTGTGAACGCCGTCGTCACGCAGCCGTCAGCGTCTGCTCGGCCCAGATCGTCTTGCCCACGTCCTCGTAGCGCATGCCCCAGCGGTCGGCGAGGGAGGCGACGAGGAACACACCGCGCCCGTCCTCGTCCTGCAGGCGGGCATGACGCAGGCGCGGGGTCGTCTCGGCGTCGTCCGCGACCTCCACGGTCAGCACACGGTCGCGTATGAGGCGGAGCCTGATGGGCCCTTCGGCGTGCTCGATCACATTGGTGGCGAGTTCGCTGACGATCAGTTCCGTGACAGGGGAGCACTCCTCCAGTCCCCACTGCGCCAACCGGTCCCGCGCGGCCCGACGCGCCTCGCGCACGGAGATCGCCCGGGCGGGGAGGGTCCAGGAAGCGACGCTGTCGGCGCCGACGGATCGGGTTCTGGCCACCAGCAGCGCCGCACCGTCCTGGGGAGTGCTGCCACGGAGGACCTGGTACGACACCTGGTCGCAGATGTCGTCAGGGGTCTCGAGGGGGTGGGCCACCGCGGCGCGTAGCCGGTCGACGCGGTCCCTGGCCTCCGACGGGTGGCGATCGGCGCTGCCGTCCGAATAGAGCGACAGGAGGCTGCCCGGTGCCAGCTCCACGCTGACGACCTCGTGCGGCTCCCCCTTGCCGAGGGCCGCACCACGGGGTACGCCGAGCGTGCCTACCGCGCCCTCGGGACTGGTGACGAGTGGGCTGTCGTGACCGGCGGACGCAGCCGTGCAACGGAGGGTGACCGGGTCGTACGTCATGTACAGGCAGGACGCGGTGAACGGCGGCCGTGCACGGTGGAGGGTGGCCGGGTCCGCTTCCTGCTCACCTGCAAGTCGCTGGGCGACATCGTCAAGATGAGCCAGCAACTCGTTCGCCGGCAGGTCCATCGCGGCCAGGGTGGAGGCGGCCGTCCGCAGCCTCGCCATGGCGACGGACGCCTGCAGGTCCTCTCCCGGCACGTACCCGATGATCAGGCCCACACGGCAGCTCGACAGCGGGAGCACCTCGAACCAGTGAGCGCCGTAACGGCCGACCCGGTAGCAATGGGAGGCTTCGACCGCGGAGAGCTGTGGCGTCTCGCGGGGCAGCAGGGTGCGCTGCAGAGCCGTGGCGATCACGTGCTCGCGGGTGAAGCGACGTGCGTTGTCGATGCATACCGCGGTGCAGGACGCCAGTTGCGCCGCCAGCGACAGATCGTCGTCGCCGAAAGGCTCGGGGTGGGAGCGGGTCCGGTAGAAGCTGGCCAGGCCCAGGACCAGGCCGTGCACGGTGAGCGGTGTCACGATCATCGAGTGCGCCCCGGACCGGACGATGAACTCGGCCCGCATGCGGTCATGTACCAGCCAGGCGCCCGACTTCGTCGCCAAGTCGACGAGCCGCGGCCGTAGGTCTGCCAAGGCCCGCGTATACGGGGTGTGGGACGCGAACTGGCTGCTGCCGCCCACCGGATAGGCCCCGTACTGCTCCTCATCAGATGCGAAGGCGGCACGCCGCATCGGGAGGTGTGCCGTGACGGGCCCTATGGGGGCGTCGCCGTCGAACACGGACTCCACCAGGTCGACGGCGACGGCGTCGGCGAAGGCCGGCACCGCCATGTCGGCGAGTTCCTGGGCGGTACGAGGTGCGTCGAGCGTGGTGCCGATCCTGGACCGGGCCACGGCCATCAGGTCCGTCGCCTTCTGCTTGCGGACCTGCTCGGTGACATCGCGAACCATCGCCGCAACGGCACCCGGCACCCGGCCGTCGCATCGCAGTGGGTAACCGGTGACGGAGTACAGGTGCTGATTCTGCGGGTCGTCGGCCGGGACCGCGGCGATCGTGCGTTCCCGGACCACTTCATGGGTGTCCAGAACCTCACGCATGATCGGCGACAGTGCGATCCGGGTGTCCAGGTCACCCAGGCTGGCTCCGACCACTTGCGCCTCAGGCATGCCCCGCAAGGCGAGGATGGCGGCATTGGAGCGCAGGACGCGCAGATCCGGACCGTACACCTCGAGGCCTGCTTGGGCCATCCTGAAAAGTTCCTTCTCGAAGGTCTCCGCTTCCTCCTCCGGAGGCACCTCCGGGGAACCCGGTTCGGCGTGTCGGTGTCCACGAGGCATGGCCGACCTCATCTTTCCTCGACATCGCCAGTAAACCTGGCTCCGGACCGATGGGCCAACCGGGCGCGGTGGCGCATGGCGTCCCGTGGGGGCGAAGGTGCCCGGAGGGTGCGCTCGTTCCCGGTTCTCGACGGGTGCGGAGGCATGGCGGTGCACCAGTGCCCCCCGACTCAGCGGATCCGGTACCCCACCCCGGTGATGGTCTCCACGACGCCCGGCTCGCCGAGCTTGCGCCGCAGGCTGCGGATGGTGACCCGCACGATCGTGGTGAAGGGGTCGATGTTCTCGTCCCACACCCGTTCCAGCAGCTGCTCGGCCGAGACCGGCCCGCCCTGCGCCCGGAGCAGTTCCTCCAGGACCGCGAACTCCTTCCTCGACAGCGGTACGAAGCGGCCGTCACGGGAGGTCTCGCGCAGGTGCGGGTCGAGGCGGATTCCCGCGCGCTCCAGAACCAGCGGGGCCGGTGGCCGCACCCTGCGGCCCAGCGTCCTGATCCGGGCCACCAGTTCGGCGAACGCGAAGGGCTTGACCAGGTAGTCGTCCGCCCCCAGGCGTAGCCCGGCGACGCGTTCGGCGACCGTCGTCGAGACGGTCAGCATGAGAATCTTGATCTCGGCCCCTTGGGAGGCGGTGCGTCGGCACACCTCATCGCCGTGCAGCTTCGGAAGGTCCCGGTCGAGCACCATCACGTCGTAGTCGTTGATCGCCAGCCGCTCCAGAGCCGCCTCACCGTCATGGACGACGTCCACCGCGAACGCCTCCTGCCGCAGACCTTCGGCTATGGCACCCGCGAGCAGTTCTTCGTCCTCCACGACCAGCACCCGCACCTTGCGTCTCTCCCTTCAGCCGTTTCTGCGCCGTCTGCAAGGCAGCGGTCATCTCTTGGTCTCTGCCCCGACGGCGCCTGTCCGGCCTCACCGGCGACGGCACGAGGCGGGCCCGTCCTCCGCTGGATCGCGACCGGACGACCGTGCCGCCAGGGCGTTCTCGGGCCTCTGCGATGCATTCAGGTTCGCCGCCGCTCCGCCCCTTGTCCCGGACCGGGAAGGTGGCGTGGGGGCCGGCAGCGGTTCCGACGCTCTCTTGCCACTATGCATCGCGCCACGTGAGGACAGCGTGAGTCCTGGTGCTCACCTCCGTTTCACCGGAGGCGTTGTGTAGTTCGAAGCATGAAGCACCGTCGCAGCAGACACCGCCGGGCAAGGAGGCGGCGCATGGTTCTCGTCATTCCCTGCCTCGCGATCCTGGGAGTGTGCCTCGCGGGGGTCTTCGCCATCGCCGGGCGGGTCACACCTGGGCGGGCCGCGCCCGCGGCGCACAAGAGCCGTCCCTCGCCGACCACGCCCGCCTCGGCGCCTCCGCATGACTCACGCCCTTCAACGGCGCCGCCGAGTCCCCGGCGCAGTCCGTCGCCGCCACCGCCTCCGCGCATACCGCAGCACGGGGCCGGCACGTTCACCGCGGCCGCCGGCTCATCGGAGGCCGTCGGGCACGGCAGGACCCTGCGGTACGTCGTGCAGACCGAGGACGGCAGTGAACTGACCGCGGCATCCGTGGCCGCCGAGGTCGAACGCATACTGGCCGACGGCCGGGGCTGGACGACGAGCGGTGTGGCATTCCGGCGTGTGGAGGGGCCGCCGTACGACTTCCGGGTCCGTGCGGCGACCCCGGACACCGCGGATGCCCTGTGCGCCAGCTACGGCTTGGACACCCAGGGTGAGCTGAACTGCAACGTCGCCCAGACCGTCGTGGTGAACATCAAGCGCTGGATCCTGCTCAGCCCCCAGTACGAGGGCCGGCCCGCCGACTATCACGCGATGATCATCAACCATGAGGTGGGTCACTTCCTCGGGCGTGGACACCGGGGATGTCCTGGACCGGGCATGCCGGCCCCCGTGATGATGCAGCAGATCAAGGGGCTGCACGGGTGCGTCGCGAACCCTTGGCCTTACGACGGCCAGGGCAACCTGATCACCGGGCCGCCCGTGTCCCCCTGACATGCGCCCGTCGAACCGCACGGTGGACCTCCCGACTCGCGCAGCGTGTGCCGCTACCCCTCGTGCCGACCCGACCATTCCTGCTCACGGCCGGGGTCCGGCAGGACATGGCCGCCTTCGACCGCGGACCGCGCGGGGCTGTCCTGGATCACCACCAGAACGCGGCCCTCGGCGATCCCGGTGACGCGGGAGGCGGCCGCCGACAGTTCAAGCGCCAGGCGGGTGGTCTCCTCTTGCGGGTGGCCTCGCCGGGCCCACCCGGTGATCAGCAACGGCGCTCCGGGTTCTCCGCCGACGTAGACGCTGTCCGGGGGCAGTTCGGTGAAGGTCACGTTGACGTAGGCGGGCGGCACGTGGTTGATCTCCGAGTGAATCCGGGTGATCTCTCCGGCCAGTTCCCCCTTGGTTGCGACTTCCAGCGTCCCCTGAGCAGTGGTGCAGGTGTAGATGGGCACGTCAGCTCCTGACATCTGAGGCTGCGGGCGTGCCCCTCGACGCGAGGGGCGCGCCGGGGTCGTCGGGTTCGGGTGGGGGCTAGTTGGTGAGGGTGATGAGGTCGGTGACGGTGTAGGCGAGGTCGAAGTGGAAGCCTTTGCCGACGCGGTGGATGGGGAGATCGGCGAGTTCCTCGCCGTGGGCGGGGAGGAAGGTGAGGTCGGCGGTGCCGGCCCAGGCGTCACTCACGGCGGGATTGTCCAGGACGGCCATGACGAGTTCGTGGACGGCGGGCTTGTCGTGTTGTCCGGCGGTCAGGTTGGGGAAGTGGCGGAGGTTGATCAGGGGGCGGCCCATGAGCGCGGTGGGGTCGGGGACGGGCTGCCGGAGGGTGATGGTGGCTTCGGCGATGCGCTGTCCGGCGGAGGAGGCGGTGGCGGCGAATTGTCCGCCGGGGCCGAGGACGGGGGTGCCGGGGCCGCCGACGGAGTAGGCGCGGGTCTGGTGGACGGCGCCGAGCTTCTTGGGGAAGCCCTGGACCCAGCCGCGGGCCATGGCGGAGTCGTTGTCGACGTAGATGTAGGGGCACCAGGAGACGGGGGTGCCGTCGTGGTGGGCGTCCAGGGTGATGAAGAACTCGCGGTACTGGGAGCGCGCGGGGTCGAGGTACTCCAGGTGGGTGGAGGAGTACTGCCAGTCGATGAACATCGCGACGCCGCGGCCGGCGGAGTCCGGGTCGGGGGTCAGCCCCTCGGGCAGGGTCGTCGCGGCCGTGTCGGGGTCGGTGAAGAACTCGACGGCGACGACGGTGCCGGCGTAGTGCCACGGCGGGGCCGGCGCCAGGTTCGCGATGCCGCGGGGCGAGAGGGGGACGGTGTAGCCCTTCATGACGCGCACTCCTTCACGAGAGAACCAGTTGAAACGATACGTATCGTTTCGCCGATGACGACCTTAGCAGGCGCCTACCGAATAGCGAAACGATACGTATCGTTGCACTCGTGAGTTGGTCGTCACTTCCGGTTCGGTGGCCAGTGCGGTGGGCCGGTTCTGCACCGAAGACCCTCGACGCGGCACGGGACGTCCTGTCGGCACAGGTTCACCAGCCACTGCCCATCGAACCGCGGGTGTCGGCCCTGCGTCGGCGGTGCTCAAGCTGTCAAGCCCTCAATGGCCACGGGAAGACGGCGCGGGCCGCGCAGCACCGCGTTGGCGCGGTACGGCGGCGGGTCCTCGATCAGCCGGGAGAACTGGACCCGGCGGAAGAGTTCGGGCACGGCCGCATGGAGTTCCATGCGGGCGAGAGGGGCGCCGAAGCAGTAGTGGATGCCGGTGTAGAAGCCCAAGTGCTCGTTGTCCTTGCGGTCGGGGTCGAACCGATCGGGGTCCTCGAAGCGCCGGGGATCGCGATTGGCCGCAGCCAGCATGAGCCAGACCGGCGAGCCCTTGGGGATCGTGGTGCCGGCGACGTCGATGTCGGCCAGGGCGGTGGTCCACGGGACGAACTGGACCGGAGGCTCGTACCGCAGCACCTCCTCGACGAGCGGGACGGCCAGGTTCGGCTCCCTCTGGAGCCGATCGAGGACGTCGGGGTGGCGCAGCAGGGTGAGGGTTGTGTTGGTGATCGCGTTGACGGTGGTCTCGTGGCCGGCGACCAAGAGCAGCACCGCGGTGGCCTCCAGGTCTGCCGGTGTCATCTCGGGGGCGAGCGCGCTGAGCATTCCGGGGCCGGGGTGGCGGCGTTTGCTCTCGATCAGATCGGTCAGATAGGCGCCGATGTCCTGGCGTGCCCGCTGTGCCCTGTCCGCGCCGCCGTCGTCGCCGGAGCGGGGATCGAGTGACGACGCCAGGGCGTCCGCCCAGACGTGGAAGCGTGGTTCGTCCTCGCGCGGCACGCCGAGGACCTTGCAGATGGCGGTGACGGGAAGGGGGTAGGCGAAGTCCTCGACAATGTCGACCTGACCCTTGCCGGCGAAGGCATCGAGCAGCTCCGTGACGACCTTGGCCAGTTCTCCGCGCAGGCCGTCGAGGAATCTGGGGCTGTGCGGCGGGCCGAACGGCCGGTTGATCGTGCTGCGCAGCCGGTCGTGCAAGGGCGGGTCGGTGAAGATGAAGCTGGGCGGCAGGCCGGACTCCACCGGTTGCCCGATGCGGGCGAAGCCAGGTGAACGGTTGCTCGTGTCATTGCTCAGCCGCGGATCGTTGGCCAGGCCCCGCACCTCGTCATAGGTGCTGACCAGATAGGTGCCGTCGTCCTCCCGCCTGACCGGTTGCTTGCGCAGTTCCGCGTAGAGCGGGTACGGATCGGCCCGATTGGCGTAGTCGGTGATCTGCGCGGAGATGGGGCCGGGCGTCATGACGTCTCCTGAAAACTCCGGGCCGCGCATGGCGGGTGGCAGGGCGTGTGACGGAACGAAGAACTGGACACGCCGTTCGCTCGGTGATGTGGCCCGTCAGCTTGACCGTGGCCCCATGGGTGGGCAGACGGGGCTCCGGAAAGGCCGGGTCGACCGGCGGCAGATTTGCCGCGATCTGCTGTCGGCGACAGCCTCACGCGAATCCGCTCCCTGTACGGGCCGCTGTGGCCGAGCCCCAGCAGCCGTCAGCGCTGCGCCATGCGGTCCGTAGCCACACCTCAATTTCAGCTTCAATCCACCGCCCGGGTCCCGCAAGGCGAGGACGAGCCGGAAGACCAGGCCTCAGGCGAAAGGGCGCTCGATGCATCGGCGTCCGAAAGCCGGGCCCATGCACGCCAACGCGGCCGCCGAACCGCCGCCCCTCACGGAGGAACCGCGAGCGCGAGCCACGCAACGGTCACCGGGCACGCGCCGCATGTCCCCGGTAGAATCCTCAGCAGTTGGCTACGCCTTTTCACTGTGTGACCAGGGGCGCGATCACCAGGGTCTGGGGTTTCCTCCGGGCGCCCAGGGTGAGACGTGCGGGCACCGAGTTCGGTCGACCCGCTCATGGTCTTTCGGGTTCGCAGGGCACGTTCCAGAGACCATGGACATGGCCGACCATCACCGTTCCGCGGGAAGCCGTGTGCACCGACGACCGGTGCGTTGGCGGAGAGGCCGGCAACGTGAAGAAGCTGCTCAGCCCCAGCGTCCCCGCCATCGGTCGCCCCTCCCGTCTGCCGGAGGC
Source organism: Streptomyces sp. NPDC006207 (assembly GCF_040613835.1). Taxonomy (NCBI): domain Bacteria; kingdom Bacillati; phylum Actinomycetota; class Actinomycetes; order Kitasatosporales; family Streptomycetaceae; genus Streptomyces; species Streptomyces sp. NPDC006207. The sequence goes on from NZ_JBEXSX010000002.1 coordinate 16,877, forward strand.
GGATGCCATCGACACCGCACACGCAGGCGGGACACCTCACGAACTCAAGAGCGACCTCATCGCCCTGCTGGGCGGGGACCAGGTGCTGCACCGCATCTCGGACCTCGTCCGGTACGCCTCCGACGCCAGCCCCTATCGCTACCTGCCCCAGGTCGTCGTCCTGCCACGCGACGTTCGCGACGTCCAGAAGTTGCTGGCCTACTGCCGCCGGAGCGGGCGGCACGCAACGTTCCGTGCCGGCGGGACCAGCCTCAACGGCCAAGCCCAGTCCGACGACATCCTCATCGACGTGCGCCGGCACTGGAACGGGATGGCCGTCGAGAACGACGGCGCGCGCTTGCGAGTGCGGCCCGGCACGATCCTCGGCCACGCCGCGGCGGTGCTCCGCCGGCACGGTCGACGCCTGGGACCGGATCCGGCCTCCTCCGACGTCGCCACCATCGGCGGAGTCCTCGCCAACAACGCGGGCGGGATGCGTTGCACCCTGGAGCGCAACGCGTACCACACCGTGGCGTCAATGACCTTCGTACTGCCATCGGGAACCGTCATCGACACCGCCGCAGCCGACGCCGAGGAACGATTCGCCACCGCGGAACCGGAGCTGGCAGCCGGCCTTGCCGAGTTGCGGGAGCACCTGCTCGCCGACAGCGAGCTCACCGCGCGCGTGCGCCACAAGTTCACCATCCGCAACACCACCGGATACACCCTTGCGGCACTGCTCGATACCGACACCCCGCTCGAGATGTTCCGGCGCCTGCTCATCGGTTCCGAAGGCACACTCGCCTTCATCGCCGAGGCGGTGATCGACACCCTTCCGGCCCCCACGGCGACCACGGTCACCTGGATCGTGCTCCCGTCGGTCGACGAAGCGGTCGCCCTCGTCCCCGGCTTGGTCGGTCTCGGCGCCGAAGCCGTCGAGCTGATGGTCGCACCCGCCCTCACCGCCGCCGCCCAGGCGTTCCCCAACACACCCGACTACTGGAAGACCCTCGATCCGGGCGCAGCGGCACTTCTCGTCGAGTTCGCCGCCGAGGACCCGGCCGGCCTCGACGAGGTCGAAGCCCGTGTCGCGGAGCTGGTCGGGGACGCGAACCTGCTGCACCCGCTGGACTTCACCCGGGACCAGGAGCTCATCGAACTGGACTGGCGCATACGCGAGGGCCTGCTCGGCATCGTCGGCGAACTACGCCCGCCGGGCACCGCCGTGGTCAACGAGGACGTCTGCTTCCCGCCCGCCCGGATCGCCGAAGGTGCCGGTGACCTGCATGCCCTCCTGGCCGAGCACGGCTTCCTGCCGGGCGTCGCCGGTCACGCCGCGTACGGCAATCTGCACTTCACCCTGACGCCCAAACTGGCCGATTCCGCCGACCGCGACAGGTACGCCGCGTTCATGTCCGACCTCGTGGCACTCGTCGTCGACAAGTACGACGGGTCGCTCAAGGCCGAGCACGGCACCGGGATCAACATGGCGCCTTTCGTCCGCCACGAGTGGGGCGACAAGGCCACCGAGATCATGTGGCGGATCAAGGAGCTCGCCGACCCGCACGGCGTTCTCGCCCCCGACGTCATCCTCACCCGCGACGACGACATCCACCTGAAATCCTTCAAGTCGACGCCTGACATCGAGGACGTCGCGACCCATTGCATCGAGTGCGGGTACTGCGAGGCCGTCTGTCCGAGCCGCAACGTCACGACGACCCCCCGGCAGCGCATCGTGCTGCGCCGGGAGATGGCACGGCAGCCGGAAGGATCGCCGCTGCTGGCCCAGTTGCAGGCGGAATACGAGTACGACGGCATCGAGACCTGCGCCGTCGACGGCACCTGCGCCATCCCGTGCCCGGTCCACATCAACACCGGTGCGCTGATCAAGGGATTCCGGCGGGCCGAGGCAACGGACCAGCGCGAGAAGGTCGCGCTGGAGATCGCCAGGCGATGGGCGACCGTGGAGAAACTCGCCCGCACCGCCATGGGCGCCACCGACATCGTCCAACGAACCGTCGGCCCGAAGGCACTCACCGGACTGACGGCCGGCGCACGGCTCGCCATCAGCAACGACCTCATGCCGGCGGTACCGGGACCGATGCCCCGCAGCGCGGTGAGCAAGCCGCCACGGACCTCCCGCGACGGTGCGGCGGCCGTCTACTTCCCCGCCTGTGTCAACCGCATCTTCGGCCGCGACCCGGGGATGCCACGGCATCCTTCCCTGCAGCAGGCATTGGTCGAGGTTTCGGCGCGAGCCGCCAAGCCACTGTGGATCCCCGACGACGTGGCGGGCAAGTGCTGCTCCACGCCATGGAGCAGCAAGGGCTACACGAGCGGGCACGAATGGATGGCCGCGACCACGTGCGACGCCCTGTGGTCCTGGAGTGGGCAGGGCACCCTGCCCGTGGTCATCGACGCCGCGTCATGCACCAACGGCCTGCTCGACGACGTCAAGAACCACCTCGACGACGAACACCGCGCCCGGCTGGAACACATCACGCTCCTCGACTCGATCGCCTGGTGCGCCGGCCTGCTCCCGCACTTGACCATCACCAGGCGGGTGGACCGCGTGGCGGTGCACCCCACCTGCTCAACGGCACATCTGGGGCTGAGCAAGACCCTGCAAGCCATCGCAGGACAACTCGCTGCCGAGGTCCTCGTACCGGTCGGCACCACCTGTTGCGGCACGGCCGGCGACCGAGGGCTCCTCCACCCGGAGCTGGTCCTGTCCGCGACGCGGGACGAGAAAGCCGTCCTGGACAAGACCCCCGCGGATGCCTACCTGTCGGCCAACCGCACCTGCGAGATGGGACTGCGCCACTCCACCGGCCGCCCGTACGAGTCCTTCGTCTTCCTCCTGGAAGAACTGACCCGCCCCCCCAACTGGCGCGTAGGGCAACGGGTTCCCATTTAGACACTCAGCCCGGCTCGGCGCCGTCCTCGGGCCGTACAGCCGACCACCTGGGTCTCACCAGCCGCGCACTAGAAGGATCATCACGGACCCGGCGATGAAGAGCGTCCCGCCGCCGCCCAGGAGGTATACGGCAAGGCGTTCGCCCTTGTACTCGATGTCCCCGCGCGTTCCGGTCTTTGCACGCTGTGGCTTGCTGGGATCGTAGATGGCCGGAACCACGTCGCCCGGCGAACCGATCGGCTCCAAGAGCACTTCGGAGAACTCGCCACCGGACTCACCCTCAGGCAGCTTGATTTCGAAGAAGAACCGGAGCAGGCCCCGCGCGGGCTCCGTACGGACGATGGTCGCCGCACCCTCGACCCCATGCCGCTCCAGTTTCCACAGGCGTCGGTAGACCCAAAAGCTGTGCAACTGAATGAGCACACCGCATGTGCCCAGAAACACGAAAAATACGCCCATGAGATCGATCAGGCCACCGGGCTCCCCCACCGCGCACCCCCCTCCTTGAAACCTCAGACCACAGTGCCGATGATTCGCCAGGCAAGGAACGTGTGGATCAACCGGACGACGGTGCGCTGCGGGATGTGCACCCCCGGATCGCGATGCAGATCCTCCGGCACAGCAAGATCGCGGTAACGATGGAGATCTACACGCATGTCCCGTCCGAGGCGACACGCAAGGCGCTGCGCAGGCTCGGCAAGCACCTCGACACGCAAGATCAACCGTAGTTGCTGTACTTCGCTGCTGTGCGGCACGACAAAGCCCCTGCCGGATCTCTCCGTCAGGGGCTTTGAGCTGCTGTGGACCTGAGGGGATTCGAACCCCTGACCCCCTCGATGCGAACGAGGTGCGCTACCGGACTGCGCCACAGGCCCTTGCAACGAGGAAAACTCTAGCATCCCGGCGGGGGTGCTCCGCGCCCCCCGGCGCGGGGAGGTCACTCGTTGGCGGCGCGGGGGCGGTCGCGGTCGGCGTGCTGGTCGAACAGGGGGGTGCGGGAGCGGTCGCGGGAGCGGCGCGGGGTGACCGGGGCGGTGGAGAAGGTCGGCCGCGGGGCCGGGACTTCCCAGGTGTCCTCGGTGGGGACGCGCTGCTGGTCGACCCACTCGGCGTGGTCGGTCTGCTCCACGAGGGCGCGCCGGTCGGCCGTCGCGGGCTCCTCGGCGGGCGGTGCGGGCTCCACCACGTCGTGCGCGTCGAGAGGGGCGGGCTCGCGGGTCGTACGGGCCTCACGCAGCCGCTTGGCGGCGTCGGCGGCGCGGCGCTGGTCGAGCTTGACCACGAACCGGCGGCGTTCCTGGGCGCGCAGGTAGGCGATGTAGAACGTGAGCAGCACGGCGGGCGCGGCCGGGGCCCAGAGGAAGGCGACGCCGCCGACGGCGGCGACGATCATGCCCGCGGTGAAGCCCAGGAAGAGCAGCGTGATGGTGCGGCGACGGGCGGCGAGCACCTTGGCCCGCGGATTGGGCTTCTTCGACGTCCCGGACTTCGCCTGACCGCCCTGCTTCGCCTGCTTCGCCTTCTTCCCCGACGCGCCCGCCTGCCCGCTCTGCCGGGACGTCGGCTTCACTTCCGTCGCGGGCACGGCAAGGGCCCGGACGTCGACCGCGGGCTCCGCCTCGGCCTCCGATTCCGGGTCCTCCGTCTTGGCGTACCTGCGCTCCAGTGCCGCACGTCCGGACAACAGCCGGATGGCGGTGCTGAAGCGTTCCGTCGGGCGCGCTTCGTTGAGCTCGTCCTGCCTACGGAGCCACATCGGCACCAAGTAGGCAGCCCAGGCCCCGACGATGACTGCGTAGATGAGGCCGCTGCTGCTCACGCATCACACGGTAGGGGGGTTCGCGACAGGGCATACGCAATTTGGCGCGGTGTGTCGCACGATCTGGCTGATACTCCGAAATTTTTTTCTGATTGCGTTCAAGTCGGAGTCGGATCCGCGGCTATTTTCGAACAGATATTTTATTTGTGAGCCGTGCCAGGTCGGGCCTGGTGCCAGCGGTGGAGCATTCCCTCCGGCACCTCCTCCGCCGTCAACGCGAAGACCAGATGGTCACGCCAGGCTCCGTCGATATGGAGATAGCGGGGGCGCAGGCCTTCCTCGCGGAAGCCGAGTTTCTCCACCACCCGCCGGCTCGGCATGTTCTCCGGCCGGATGCAGACCTCGATGCGGTGCAGTCCCACCGCGCGGAAGCAGTGGTCGGCGGCGAGCGCGACCGCGGTGGGCATGACCCCGCGGCCGGCCACGGCCTCGTCGACCCAGTAGCCGACGTGGGCGCTGCACATGGAGCCCCAGGTGATGCCGGCGACGGTGAGTTGTCCGGCGAGCCGTCCCTGGTAGTCGATGACGAACGGCATCATCCGGCCCGCGGCGGCCTCGTGGCGCAGATGGCGGACCATCTGCCGGTAGGTGGGCCGCTGGGTGAGGTGACCGGGGGGCGCCGGGGGGACGGTGGCCTCCCATGGGCGTAGCCATTCGCGGTTGCGCCGGTTCACCTCGCGCCAGGCCCGCTGGTCGCGCATCCTTATCGGGCGGAGGAGGACGTCCCCGTCCGCCAGCTCGGTCGGCCAGGACCCGTTCAGCTCGGTCTCCCAGACGTAGGGTGGTCGCCGCCGTGGATCTGCTCGACGGCATGGACGAGGATCGGGGCCAGGACGGCCAGGCCGTCCTTGACGCCCCCGGTCGACCCCGGGAGGTTCACCACCAGGGTGCGCCCGGCGACACCGCAGACGCCACGGGACAGGGCGGCGGTGGGCACCTTCTCGCGGCCCGCGGCCCGGATGGCCTCGGCGACACCGGGGACCTCGTAGTCCAGGACGGCGCGGGTGACCTCCGGGGTGCGGTCGGTGGGCGAGATCCCGGTGCCGCCGGTGGTGACGACGACGTCGTACCCCCCGGCCACGGCTTCCCGCAGCGCGCTGCCGACCGGCTCGCCGTCCGGGACGACGCGCGGGCCGTCGACCGTGAAGCCCATGTCCCGCAGCCCGGCGACGATCAGCGGGCCGCCCCGGTCCTCGTAGACCCCGGCGGCCGCGCGGTTGGACGCGGTGATCGCGAGCGCCCTCATCGGCTGCGGCTCCAGTCCCCGGACTTGCCGCCGGTCTTCTCCTCGACCCGTACGTCCGTGATGACCGCGGCCTTGTCGACGGCCTTGACCATGTCGACGACCGTGAGCGCGGCGACGCTCACCGCCGTGAGGGCCTCCATCTCGACGCCGGTGCGGTCGGTCGTCCTCACGGTGGCCGTGATGTCCACGGAGGAGTCGCCCACGACCAGGTCGACCTTCACCCCGGAGACCGCCAGCGGGTGGCAGAGCGGGATGAGGTCGGGGGTGCGCTTGGCGCCCATGATCCCGGCGATGCGCGCGGTGGCGAGGGCGTCGCCCTTGGGCACCCCCTCGCCGCGCAGCAGCTCGATGACGCGGGGCGACACCAGGACCCGGCCGGTGGCGCGGGCGGTACGGGCGGTGACGTCCTTCTCCGAGACGTCGACCATGCGGGCCGCCCCCGCCTCGTCGATGTGCGTCAGATGCTGCTGTTCTGTCATCGGTACGGCACTCCCACTGCTCGCCGCGTGCTCGCGTGGGCAGTAACGGTACCCGCTCAGTCGAGCAGCACGACCTCGACCTCCGAGCCCGCCGCGACCTCCGTCGTGTCCTCGGGCACCACGATCAGCGCGTTCGCGTGGGCGAGCGCCTTGACCAGGTGCGATCCGGCCCCGCCCACGGGGGTGACCCGGCCGGTGGAGGGGTGGTAGCGGCCGCGCAGGAACTGCCGCCTGCCCTTGGGCGAGGAGGTCAGTCCGCCCTCGCAGACGGCCTGCACGGTCGTCCGGAAGACCGGCTCCACGCCCATGAGGGTGCGGATCGCGGGCCGGACGAACAGCTCGAAGGAGACGTAGGCGCTGACCGGGTTGCCGGGCAGGGCGAGCAGCGGGGTGCGCTCGGGCTCCGGCGGCGCGGCGTCCGCGTCCTCACCGCCGCCCTCCGCCTCGCTGCGCGCGCCGACGTCGATGAAGCCGAAGCCCTGCGGCTTGCCGGGCTGCATCGCCAGCTTGCGGAACTCGATCTCCTCGCCGAGGGCCTCCTTCACCACGTCGTACGCGCCGACGCTGACGCCTCCGCTGGTGACCACGAGGTCCGCCCGGATCAGCTGGTCCTCGACGGTGGCCCGGAAGGTCTCGGCGTCGTCCGCGACCGCGCCCACCCGGTAGGACTGGGCGCCGGCCTCGCGGGCGGCGGCCGTGAGCATGAAGCTGTTGGAGTCGTGGATACGGCCCGGGCCCAGCTCCTCGCCGGGCGGGACCAGCTCACTGCCGGTGGAGACCACGACCACCCGCGGCCGGGGCCGCACCCGTACGGTGGCCCGGCCGACTGCGGCGAGCAGGGCGATCTGCGGCGGGCCCAGCACCGTGCCGGCGCTGAGCGCCAGCTCACCCGCGGCGACGTCGCTGCCCCGGGCGCGGACGTGGTCGCCCGGCCCCACGGGCCGGTAGACCCTGACCTCGCCGCCCACGGCGTCGGGGCTCCGGCTCGCGGCCGGCATGCCGACGACCGGAGCACCGCCGGTGCCGCCGTCGGTCCACTCGACGGGGACGACTGCCTCGGCACCGGGGGGCAGCGGGGCGCCGGTCATGATCCGGGCGGTCTGCCCGGGCCCCACGGTGGGCAGTTCGCCGCTGCCGGCCGCCACGTCACCGATGACGGTGAGCACGGCCGGATGTGATGCGTCGGCGCCCTGGGTGTCGGTGGTGCGGACCGCGTAGCCGTCCATCGAGCTGTTCGCGAAGGGCGGCAACGCGACCGGCACCATCACGTCCTCGACGAGGACGCACCCCTGTGCGTCGAGGAGTTGCAGCTCGATGGGTTCCAGCGGCTTCAGCTGCCGCAGGATGTTGTCGAGGTGCTCCGAGACGGACCAGACGCGGTCGGCCGTGCCACTGCTCAAGCTTGCATCTCCTCGCTGACATACGTGCGCAGCCAGGACCGGAAGTCCGGGCCCAGGTCATCACGTTCGCATGCCAGTCGGACAATCGCACGCAGGTAGTCGCCACGGTCTCCGGTGTCGTAGCGCCGGCCGGTGAAGATGACACCGTGCACGGGGCCGTCCGGGCCGTCCTGCTGGGCCAGTTCGCGCAGCGCGTCGGTCAGCTGGATCTCACCGCCGCGGCCCGGCTGGGTCTTGCCGAGCACCGCGAAGACCGCCGGGTCCAGCACGTAGCGCCCGATGACGGCGTAGGCGGAGGGGGCCTCGCCCGGCGCGGGCTTCTCGACGAGGTCGGTCACGCGGACCACATCGCCGTCGGAGGTGGGGGCCACGGCGGCGGAGCCGTAGAGGTGGATCTGGCTCGCGTCGACCTCCATCAGCGCGACGACGCTGCCGCCGTGCTGCTCCTGCACCTCGATCATGCGGCCGAGCAGCGGGTCCCGGGGGTCGATCAGGTCGTCGCCGAGCAGCACCGCGAAGGGCTGGTCGCCGACGTGCGGCTCGGCGCAGAGCACGGCGTGGCCGAGGCCGCGCGGGTCGCCCTGGCGGACGTAGTGCATGGTGGCGAGGTCGCTGGACTCCTGGACCCTCGCCAGGCGGGCCTCGTCGCCCTTGGCGGTCAGCGCCGACTCGAGCTCGTAGTTGCGGTCGAAGTGATCCTCGAGCGGACGCTTGTTCCGGCCTGTGATCATGAGGACGTCGGAGAGGTTCGCGGCGACGGCCTCCTCCACGACGTACTGGATGGCGGGCTTGTCCACCACCGGCAGCATTTCCTTGGGAGTCGCCTTCGTGGCGGGCAGGAACCGGGTGCCGAGACCGGCGGCAGGGATCACAGCCTTGCTAATCCGGGTACGTGCGTGCGTCATGGGACAACGATAACCGCTGTATATGAGGTGAAGATGAAGTTGCGGTTGCTTGATGGGGATAGGCGGCGGTTGCGCGTCAAATGAGTGACAAAAACGTTAGCAAGAGGGAGTTGCGGGAGCACCTCCTCCAGGTGAGACGCGGGTTGACGGCTCGTGAACGCACAGTGGCCGAGCGGGCGATCGCGCAACACGCCCTGGATCTGCCTGAATTGTCAGGCGCCCGGACGGTGGCGGCCTATGTGTCGATGGGCGGCGAGCCCGGCACCCGCACGCTGCTCGACGTGCTGCGCGAGCGCGGGGAGCGGGTGCTGCTGCCGGTCCTGCTGCCGGACAACGACCTGGACTGGGCCCCGTACGAGGGCTCCGGCGGCCTGGTGCGGACCGCCCGCGGACTGTACGAGCCCACCGGCCCCCGGCTCGGCCCGGCCGCGGTGACCGGGGCGGACGCGGTCCTGCTCCCGGGGCTGGCCGTCGACGGCCGGGGGCTGCGGCTGGGCCGCGGCGGGGGCTCGTACGACCGGGTCCTGGCCCGGCTGGACACGGCGGGGGTGACGCCCGCTCTGGTGGTGCTGCTGTACGCGCACGAGGTGCTGGACCGGGTGCCCGACGAGCCGCACGACCGGCCGGTCGACGCGGTGGTCACCCCGGAGGGCGTACGGCGCTTCGGGGACGGCTGAGGGAGGCGGACGAGGGAGCGGCGGACGGCCGAGGGGGGCGGGCCCGACGGCCCGCCCCCCTCCCGTGCTGGTCCTCGCACGCCGCCCGTGCGGGCTACGGGGTCAGCGCGAGGGTGTCCTCCGTGGCCCCGTCGACCCGCTGCTTGGTGAAGACCCACGGCAGCAGCTCGCCCTTGGCCCACTTGGTGGTCTGGTCGGTGTAGTGCGAGCTGTAGGCGTGGCCCGAGGCTCCGGTCAGGTTGATCCACCGGGACTTGTCGAAGTCGTCGAGCGAGACCACCATCCGCATCGACGGCACCCAGACGACCTCGTAGCCGCCGGCCGCGTTCCAGCCGGTCGCGTTGACCGCGGCCTCACCGCCGCCGAGCTGCCACGGGCCGCGGTTGAGCAGCCACCGGACGACCGCGGGACCGCCGGTGCCCAGGGTCTGGTTGCGCAGGTCCAGCGTGTGGAGGCGGCCCCAGCTCCAGGTGTCGATGTTCTTGCCGAGCTTCGCGGTCAGCTCGTAGCGGGCGTCCTTCATGGCCTGGGCGAGCAGCTCGTCACGGGTGGTGCGGGTCCGGCCGCTGTCCTTGTCGTAGAAGGCCGTGGGGGAGGTCGTCCACCACGGGTTGTCCTCGTCGTCCAGGATCGAGCGCACGACCTCGAACCAGCGGTCGCCGCCGTCCGGCTGCGCCTGGTCCGCGGCGCGCCGGCCGCACTCGCGCACCAGCTTGGACGTGCCGTCGAGGTCGTCGACCGGGCCGGACCGGTCGGCGGCCGGGACGGTCAGGCACTGGCCCTCGGGGCGCAGCTCCTTGGGCAGCTTGTTGCCGAAGGCCAGCTTGAGGACGTTGCGCCAGACGGCGTTGAAGTAGGCCGCGGGGGCGGAGTCGGAGTCCTGGTTGTAGTCCCAGCCCTCCAGCAGCTTCTGGGCGTTGCGGACGTAGTCGTCCTTGTCGTCCTTGATGTCGATCTTGAGCAGGTACGGCACCAGGAGCTTGGCGATCTCACTGCTGTTGTCGCCCTGCATCTCCTGCATGTCGTCCATGGAGACCAGGCCGCCGTCCTTGATCTTGGACTGGACCAGGTCGTTGATCCGCTGGCTGCGGGTGCCGTAGCCCCAGTCCCGGGTGAGCAGGTAGGGGTACTCGTCCTGGTCGACCACGGCCTGGTTGGCGGTGACGATGTAGCCGCGCGTCGGGTCGCGCTCGTACGGCATCGCGGAGAAGGAGATCCACTTCTTCCACTGGTACCGCGGGTCCCAGCCGGGGGCCGGGTAGGTGCCGTCGTAGCCGCTGGCGCGGACCGGGATCCGGCCGGGGGCCTGGTAGCCGATGTGGCCGTGGGCGCCCTTGTTGTCGGCGTAGATCAGGTTCTGGGACGGGACGGCGAAGTCGCGGGCGGCGGCCCGGAACTGGGCCCAGTCGGTCGCCGTGTCGAGCTCGAAGACCGCGTCCATGGTGTTGGACGCGTCCAGCGCCGTCCAGCGCAGGGAGACCGCGTAACCCTCGCCGCGGTCGGGCGCGGAGTTCGGTACCGGGGCGCGGTCGCCGACGGTGCGCAGCTCGGCACTGCGGTCGGAGATGACCGGGCCGTTCCTGGTGCTGCGCACCGTGATCGTGCGGTCGTCACCGCCGGCGACCTTGATGGTCTCCTTGCGGGTCTTGAAGGGCTGCTGCTTGCCGTCGTAGAGGTAGGTGTCGGCGGTGACCTTCTCCAGGTAGAGGTCGGTCACGTCGGCACCGAGGTTGGTCATGCCCCAGGCGATCGACTGGTTGTGCCCGATGATCACACCGGGCATGCCGGAGAACGTGTAGCCGGCCACGTCGAAGGGGCAGGCCTTGCCGACGCTGTTGCAGTGCAGGCCCATCTGGTACCAGAGCGAGGGCATCTGCGGGGCGAGGTGCGGATCGTTGGCCAGCAGCGGCTTGCCGGTGGTGGTGTGTTCGCCGGAGACCACCCAGGAGTTGGAGCCGATGCCGTTGCCGTTGGGGCCCAGCAGCGCGGGGATCTGGTCGAGGGTGTCGGAGAGCGAGGCCAGCTGGGACTGGACGTTCTGCGTCGCGTCGGAGGTGGAGGCGGCGTCGGTGCCGGTCCCCGTGCCCGTGCCATCGCCAGCGCCGTCGCCGGAACCCGTACCCGTGCCGGTTTCCGTACCGGTTCCGGAGTTCGTGCCCGATTCCGTGGTGGTTCCCCGCGGTTCGTACTCGTCCGTGAGGTCGTTGACCTTCCCGCCCTCGACGATCGGGTGGTTCCGGTCGTACGGGTAGTCGGGGTAGAGCTGTTCGATCTGCTTGCGGCTCAGCCGGCTCGACAGCAGCGAGCGGTCGATCTCGTCCTGCATGTTGCCGCGCAGGTCCCAGGCCATGGCCTTGAGCCAGGCGACCGAGTCGACCGGGGTCCACTTCTGCGGCACGTAGTCGTTGCTGAACTTCAGCGCCGCGTACTCGACCGACAGGTCGGCGCCGGAGTGGCCGTCCAGGTAGGCGTTGACCCCGTCGGAGTAAGCCTGGAGGTACGCCTTCGTGGTGGCCGACAGCTTCTTGTCGTACTCCTGCTGCGCCACCCGGCGCCAGCCGAGCGTGCGCAGGAAGGCGTCGGTCTCGACCTGGCCGCTGCCGAACATCTCGGACAGCCGGCCGGCGGTCAGGTGCCGGCGCACGTCCATCTCGTAGAAGCGGTCCTGGGCCTGGACGTAGCCCTGGGCGCGGAACAGGTCCTCGGCGGTGTCGGCGTAGATCTGCGGGATGCCGTTGCCGTCCCGCTTCACTTGGACGGCGCCGGTCAGGCCCTTGAGCTGCAGGGTTCCGGTGGTCTGCGGGAGGGAGGCGCGGACGGTCGCGACGCTCCAGTACGACCCGTAGACGATGCCCGCCACGAGCACGAGCACGACCCCGATCACGATGAGGCGCGTGCGGCGGGACTTCTTCTTGGCGGGCATCGATGTCCTTCGAACGGCAGGGTGGACCGATTGCTAGGGGCCACCTTAGGCGTACCGGCCCGTAGGTCCCCAGGCGGTGTCCTTACCTGTGGATGGAGATCGCCACAACGCCAAGCACAGGTAAAATATTAGGTAAGGCAATGAACTTCGTTGGAAGGACCGGCTCCTGACTGTCGACCGCCTCAATGAACTCCTGCTGGTGTGCGCCCTCGTGCTGCTCATAGCGGTGGTTGCCGTGCGCCTCTCCTCGCGCAGCGGCCTGCCCAGCCTGCTCCTCTATCTGGGCATTGGGGTCGCAATAGGACAGGACGGACTGGGAGTCGCCTTCGACAACGCCGAATTGACGCAAGTGCTGGGATATGCCGCACTTGTGGTGATTCTGGCCGAGGGTGGTCTCGGCACCCAGTGGCGGGAGATCAAACCGGCGGTCCCGGCGGCGGCGGTCCTGGCGACCTTGGGCATCGCGGTCAGCGTCGGCATCACGGCCTCGGCGGGGCACTACCTCGTCGGGTTGGACTGGCGGCATGCGCTCCTGATCGGCGCGGTCGTCTCGTCCACCGACGCGGCGGCCGTCTTCTCGGTGCTGCGCAGGGTGCCGCTGCCGAGCCGGGTGACCGGTGTGCTCGAGGCGGAGTCCGGCTTCAACGACGCCCCGGTGGTCATCTTGGTGGTCGCCTTCTCCGAGCACTGGCCCGTGCACAACTGGGGCCTGCTGCTGGGCGAGATCGCCCTGGAACTGGCGATCGGCGCCGCGGTCGGCCTGGCCGTCGGCATGCTCGGCGCGTTCGCGATGCGCCACGTCGCGCTGCCCGCCTCCGGCCTCTACCCGATCGCGGTCCTGGCGATCGCCGTCCTCGCCTACGCGGGCGGGGCGCTCGCGCACGGCTCGGGCTTCCTCGCCGTGTACGTGGCCTCCGTCGTGCTGGGCAACGCCAAGCTCCCGCACCGCCCGGCCACCCGGGGCTTCGCGGAGGGGCTGGCCTGGCTGGCGCAGATCGGCCTGTTCGTGCTGCTGGGCCTGCTGGTGACCCCGCACGAACTCGGCGACGACATCGTGCCTGCGCTGGTGGTCGGCCTGGTCCTGACGGTGGTGGCGCGGCCGGTGTCGGTGACGGCGAGCCTGCTGCCGTTCCGCACGCCCTTCCGCGACCAGGTGCTGCTGTCCTGGGCCGGGCTGCGCGGGGCGGTGCCCATCGTCCTGGCGACGATCCCGATGGTGGCGGGCGTCCGGCAGAGCGAGCGCATCTTCAACATCGTCTTCGTCCTGGTGATCGTCTACACCCTCGTGCAGGGCCCGACCCTGCCGTGGGTCGCCCGCAGGCTCCGGCTCGGGGACCCGGGGGCCGCGGAGGACCTGGGGATCGAGTCGGCGCCCCTGGAGCGGCTGCGCGGACACCTGCTGTCGGTACGGATCCCGGAGCACTCGCGCATGCACGGCGTGGAGGTCGGCGAACTGCGCCTGCCCCCGGGCGCGGCGGTCACCCTGGTCGTCCGCGAGGACAGGAGCTTCGTCCCGCTGCCCACGACGGTGCTGCGGCATGGTGACGAACTCCTCGTCGTCGCCACCGACCCGGTGCGGGACAAGGCGGAGGCCCGGCTGCGGGCGGTGGGACGCGGCGGCAAGCTGGCCGGATGGCTGGAATCGGGCGGTGGGGCCGGCCGTTAACATGGCTGTCGACAGTCACCACCAACTCTGCCTGACGCAGAGCTGGCGCGACCGCCCGGCGGCCGGAGAGACCCGGTATCTACCTCGGTCATGCGCGAGAGGACAGCTCTCGGCGCACAGGAACGCGACCAGGCGTCCAGGGTGCGCTACCAGGCGGCGGAAAGGCCCGGCCGTGGCATCCACGGTCACGCGTACGTCCCGTTCGTCCCGATCCTCCCGTCCGTCGGGTTCCTCCCGTCCGTCGGGTTCCTCCCGTCCTTCCCGTAGCGCGGCGCGCCCGGGATACGGGCAGCTGCTGCGCACGCCGGGTGCGTGGGCCTTCCTACTGCCCGGGTTCGCCGCGCGCCAGCCCTTCGCGATGCTCACCATCGGCATCGTGCTGCTGGTGCAGCACACCACCGGCTCCTACGGCACCGCCGGTGCCGTCTCGGCCGTCACCGGCGTCGCCATGGCGCTGTTCGCCCCGCTGAGCGGCAAGTTCTCCGACCGCTTCGGCCAGGGCGCCGTGCTGCTACCCGGGGTGCTCGTCCACGCGGCGTCCGGGACGCTGCTCGCCGTGCTGGCGCTGGCGCACGCGCCGCTGTGGGCGCTGCTGGCGGTGGCGGTGCCCACCGGCGCCTCGGTGCCGCAGGTCGGACCCATGGTGCGGGCCCGCTGGGCGTCCACGCTGCCGGCCGGGTCGCCGCTGCTGCAGACGGCGGCGGCCTTCGAGTCGGTCACGGACGAGTTCACCTTCGTCATCGGGCCGGTGCTGGCCACGGCGCTGGCCACCGGGGTGCACCCGGCGGCCGGGCTGCTGTCCGAGGCCGTGCTGACGCTGGCCGGCGGACTGCTCTTCGCCGCGCAGCGGCGGACCGCGCCCGCACCGTCCCGGTCCGTCCCCGGGGCCCGGAAGCGGGAGGCCTCGGCGCTGACCGTGCCCGGCGTGCGGGTGCTGGCCGTGGCCTTCCTCGGGATCGGCGCCGTCTTCGGCGGCATGCAGGTCTCCATGACGGCCTTCACCGAGGAGATCGGGCGGCCCGGGATCAACGGCCTGCTCTACGGGACGTTCGCGGCCGGCAACATGCTCGCGGGCATCGCGTGCGGCGCCGTCGCCTGGAAGTCCGGACCCAAGCGGCGCATGGTGGTCGGCTACACGGCACTGACCCTGGCCACCTCGATGCTGTGGGCGGCGCACGCCGTGCCGCTGCTGGGCGGGCTCGGGCTGCTGGTCGGACTCACCATCGCCCCGGCCCTGATCACCGGCTACACCCTGGTCGACGCACTCGTGCCGACGGGGATCCGTACGGAGGCCTTCACCTGGCTGACCGGCGCGGTGGCGCTGGGCCAGGCGGCGGCCGCCACCGCCGCCGGGCGGCTGGCCGACGGGCTCGGGGCGAGCGCCGGGTTCACCGTGCCGCTGGTGGGCACCGGCCTGGCACTCGTCACGCTGCTCGTGCTGCGTGATCGGCTCGCGCCGAGGCGGTCCGAAGTGGTCGCGGCACGCGGCGCAGGAACCGGCCACGGCAGTGGCATCGGTCACCGAGAGCCGGTCACGGTGGACTGAGGCCGCGGAATGCTGCACTATTGACCGTCGTTAGCACTCAATGAGTCAGAGTGCCAGGAGGAGCAAGTGCCGACGTACCAGTACCAGTGCACCGCCTGCGGCGAGGGCCTCGAGGCGGTGCAGAAGTTCACCGACGACCCGCTGACCGAGTGCCCGGCTTGCAACGGCCGGCTGCGCAAGGTCTTCTCCGCCGTCGGCGTCGTCTTCAAGGGATCCGGCTTCTACCGGACCGACAGCCGCGGCTCGTCGTCCAGCAGCACGCCGGCCGCCAAGAGCAGCGGCTCGGAGTCGAAGTCCTCTTCGGACTCCAAGAGCAGCGGCTCGGCCGGCTCAACCGGCTCCTCCAGCGGCTCCACCAGCTCGGCGAGCACCTCGGCCGCCTGAGCGGAGCCCACGGCACCCTCGTCTGGTGAAGGCCCCCGTCGCGGGCGACGGGGGCCTTCTGCGTGCCCGCCCGACCGGTTTCGTGCTGCAGCGCCGAGGCCTTCGGTCGCAGACTGGAGACATGCTGAGTGGTTGGGTCGTCGACCGGCCCGGACCCATGGTCACGGAGCCGCTGGTGCGCGTCGGACGCCCCAAGCCGGTGCCCGGACCGCGTGAGCTGCTGCTGCGCGTGGAGGCGTGCGGCGTGTGCCGCACCGACCTGCACCTGGCCGAGGGGGACCTGCCGCCGCACCGCCGGGAGACCGTCCCCGGACACGAGGTGGTGGGGCGGGTCATCGGCACCGGCGAGCGGGCCGGCCGCTTCGCCGAGGGCGACCGGGTGGGCGTCGCCTGGCTCCGCGGCACGTGCGGGAACTGCGCCTACTGCCTGACCGGCCGCGAGAACCTGTGCCCGTACTCGCTCTACACCGGCTGGGACGCCGACGGCGGCTTCGCCGACTTCACCACCGTGCCCGAGGACTACGCCTACGCGCTGCCCGAGGACGCCGACGGCCGTGACGCCGTGCACCTGGCGCCCCTGCTGTGCGCGGGCATCATCGGCTACCGCGCCCTGCGCCGCAGCGACCTGCCGGCCGGCGGGCGGCTGGGCATCTACGGCTTCGGCGCGTCCGCGCACATCGCCGCCCAGGTCGCGCTGGCCGAAGGGGCGACCGTGCACGTACTGACCCGCTCGGAGCCGGCGCGGGAGCTCGCGCTGGAGCTCGGTGCCGCCTCCGCGGGCGCGGCAGCGGACCGGCCACCGGAGCCGTTGGACGCCGCCATCCTCTTCGCCCCGGTCGGCGACCTGGTGCCGCCCGCCCTGGAGGCCCTGGCCCGGGGCGGCACGCTGGCGATCGCGGGCATCCACCTCAGCGACATCCCGGCACTGAACTACCAGCGCCATCTGTTCCAGGAACGCAGTCTGCGCAGCGTCACCTCCAACACACGACACGACGGACAGGAATTCCTGGCCCTGGCCGCCAGGATCGGGATCCGGGTGACCGCCACTCCCTATCCCCTGGACCACGCGGACCGGGCGCTGTCCGACCTGGCCGCCGACCGCGTCAACGGTGCGGCGGTCCTGGTGCCGGGCTGAGAGGTGGACGGCGCCGTGGACGGTGCCGTGGGCGGTGCCGTGGGCGGTGCCGTGGGCGGTGCCGAACGGGACGGGTGGGGACGGGTGGGGACGGAGCCGGGCGACAGCGAGAAGGAGGCACCGCCATGGACACCACCCACGGACCGGTCGTGGTCGGCACGGACGGCTCGCCCCGTGCCACCGCTGCGGTGATGTGGGCCGCCGGTGAGGCCGTGCTGCGCGATCGCCCGCTGCACATCCTGCACGCGGCCGGCATCGAGACCCGTTCCGGCAGGAACCTGTCCCCCGAGACCGCACAGCTGGTCCTCGACGGCGGCCGCGCCCTGCTGGACGAAGCGGCGGCTTCGGCCACCGGCCGCTATCCCGACCTGGCGGTCTCCACCTCACTCGGCAAGGGCAAGCCCGCCGAAAGCCTGCTGGCCCAATCCCTGGCGGAGGGTCTGACCGTCGTCGGCTGCCGTGGACGCGGTGGCTTCCACGCACTGCTGCTGGGCTCGGTCGGGCTGCGGGTGGCGACCCAGGCTCGCGGGCCCGTGGTCGTCGTGCGGGGTAGCGAGCAGCCGTCCACCGGTGTCGTCCTGGTCGGGATCCGGGACGAGACCGATCTGGCCACCGTGCGCTTCGCCGCCGACGAGGCCCGGCTACGGAAGGCCACCCTGCGCCTGCTGACCGCATGGAGCCTGCTCGGGGCCGTGGGCGAGATGGTGCCGGGGCTGGACGACGCCACGTCGGTCGGTGACCGGGAGGCAGCGGCGGAGCAGCATGTCGCCGACACGATCCGCGAGGAGTATCCGGACATCACCGTGACCGTGGACCTGGTCAAGGCCTCCTCCGCGAGCGGTGCCCTGGTGGATGCCTCGGCCCATGCCGATCTGCTCGTCGCTGGTGCCCGACGGCATCAGCGCTCCAGCGGCCGGCTGGCCCATGTGACCCACGCCGTGCTGCACCACGCACACTGTCCCGTGGCCGTCTTCCACCACCCTTGACCTCGGCTCCCCTGGGCAGGCGGGCCGCGAAGGTCTCTCCGCGCGCTACACGGTGCGTATGAGGCTGCCCGTGATGTGGGTGGGGACGATGCGTATCCACAGATCGTCCTCACCCCCGGACCACGGGCCGGGGTGGGCCTCCAGGACGCGAGCATCCTCAGGATCGACGACGTGCTCGGCGACCCCGAGGACGAGCACGCTCCATCCCGCGCTGAGGCAGGCGTCGAGCTGATCGACCTCGAAGGCGACCTCGCTGCCCTGGGCGAGGGACGGGGGTGCGCCCGCGGCCGTGCGGTAGACGATCGCCCCGTCGACGACCGCGTAGTTCACCGGGACGACCGCGGGGTGGCCGCCGCCGGTGGTGAGCGCGATCCTGCCGACGTCATGGCCGGACAGCCGGGTCCAGCACTCCTGCGACAGCAGTTCCTCCATCACCGGCGGGCCCGCGGCCTCCGTCTCCCCGGGGACGTGCTCGGCGTCGCCCCCCAGGAGGTGGCTGGCGGTGGTCCGCAGCGCCCCCGCGAGCCGGAGCAGGGCGTTGGTCCCGATGGTGTGATGGCACTGCTCCTCCACGTACCGCACGTAGCTCGGCGTCATACCGGCCTTGGCGGCCACTTCCTCGCGGCTGAGCCCCAGTTGTTCCCGCCGCTGCGCGACGCGACGGCTGACGTCCCCCGGATGGGCTCTCGACCTCTCGGACGGGCCGTCGCGCAATGACTGCCTGGGCACGTCGACCACCTCCCGCTCTCGGGCTCGGACGCTTCGGTTCGTTACCAGCAAGCACACCACCGCGGGCGCCGCGCCGCCAGACCCGCCCGGCCCATCCCCTCGAACGGGTGACCGAGTTATCCACAACCGGTCGGTACTCCACAGGCCGCCGAGGGGCCGCGCCGCGATGCGTCATGGTGGTCCTGCCAGGCCGGATGCGCCGGTGGACGAGGGCCCTATGACGGGGGTGGTCGAGATGGTGGACAGCGGTGGCTGCGCGCTGTGGACAGACGGCGGCGAGGTGCCGGAGCCGCCGGCGGGGGCGGGGGCGGGCGCGCCCGCCACGTGCGCGGTTCCGGTGTTCGCACCGATCAGGGCGGGTGGCGGGCGGCACCGGTTGCGGCGCGCGCTGCGCCGCCGGCGGCGGATGATGGCCGCGGGCCTGGCGATGACCGCGGCCGCGCTGGCCGCCGCGGCGCCCCGCACGGATCCGCAGCACGGCCGGGCCGGGCGGGAGGTCCCCCCTCCGGCGCCCGCCGCGGCGGCGCGGGACATGGTGCGGGCGCCGGTACGCATCGCGGACGTTGCGGCGGCCGGGCTGGTGCGGCCCGGTGACCGGGTGGACATCCTCGCGGCGGCACGCGTGGTGGCCCGCGGGGCGCCCGTGGTGGCCGTGCCCTCCCCCGCCGACGGCGTCCCGGGTGGCGGGGCGACGAGCGTGGACGGGGGCGGGTTCGGGGGCGGTGCGCTCATCGTGCTGTCGGTCCCGCGCCGGACGGCGGCCGCGTTGTCCGGCGCCGCGGCCACCTCGCCCCTGGCGGTGGCACTGCGCTAGCCGCACTCCGTGAGAAAGGCAACCGGCGGGGAGGCCCGTGGCGCCACCCCTTACTCTCGGAGGCCGAACCGCTCACCCACCTCCGTCACCGCCGGCCCCCACGCCGGCGGCGCCCGGCGGACACCACCAGGCCCCACGGGTCCCCCGGGCCGAACTGCACGGTCGTTCTTCGAAAGGAAATCGTCCCTTGAAGGGCTTCAAAGCCTTCCTGCTGCGTGGCAACGTCGTCGAGCTCGCTGTGGCGGTCGTCGTCGGCGCCGCGTTCAGCAAGATCGTCGACGCGTTCGTGAAGGGCCTCATCAATCCGGTGATCGGTGCCATCGGCACCAAGAACCTCGACGGCTACACCCTCTGCATCGAGTCGCCCTGCACCGTCGTCAACGGCGAGCTCACAAAGGGTGTGGGCCTCCTCTGGGGCGCGGTCGCCGGCGCGGCACTGACGTTCCTCATCACGGCTGCGGTCGTGTACTTCCTGCTGATCCTGCCGATGAACAAGCTCAACGAGCGGCGCAAGGAGGGCAAGGAAGCAGCGGTGGCCGGCCCGACGGAGCTGGAGCTGCTGACCGAGATACGCGACCTGCTGGCCCGCCAGCAGCAGGGCCACGGCGGCGGCCCCGGCATCCCCTCCCCCTACGGCCACAGCGGTACCAACCGGACGCATCCGTAGCGACCGTCCGCCTCAGATGTGGTGCGGGGGCTTCTCGTCGAGGAAGCGCGCGAGATCTCCCGCACCACCCTGGCCGGGGCGCTCGCCCCACCCGGTGTCGGTGTCATCGGACGACTGCCGGTCCAGCGGGTCGTCGAAGACCAGCGCCGGCACGTGCTCGCGCGGCGCTTGCGGGGCCGGGGCCGCGGCGGGCCCCGTAGCGGGGTCGGAGGTGCTGCTCATGCCGTCAAGGGTACGGGGCCGTCCACACGCCCGGCCGCGACGAAGGCCCGGCCGTACGCACGCGGGCGACGCACGACCGGGCCGGCCGGGGAAAGGGTCGAGCCCCGGCACAGGGGGGTGGCGCCGGGGCTCGAGTCTGTGGTGGAGCGGGCGCCTGCGGCGGCGCCCGCCTGACGTCAGGCCGCCTCGATGGACAGCCCGGTTGCGCGCGCCATGCGCTTGAGGTCCGCCAGCGCGTGCTTCTCGATCTGCCGGATCCGCTCACGCGTCAGCCCGTGCTGCTTGCCGACCTCGGTCAGCGTGCGCTCACGGCCGTCCACGATCCCGTACCGCGCCCGGATGATGGACGCCGTCCGGTCGTCGAGCCGGTCGATCAGATCCTCCAGTTCCTCACGCCGCAGCATGACGAGTACGGAGTCCTCTGGCGAAGCCGCCGACGTGTCCTCGACGAGATCGCCGAACTGGGTCTCGCCCTCGTCATCCACCGACATGTTCAGGCTCACGGGGTCGCGCGCCCAGTCCAGGACGTCGGAGATCCGTTCCGGGGTGGAGCCGAGCTCGGCCGCGATCTCCGCGGGCTCCGGGTCGCGCCCGTGCTCGCGGTTGAACTCGCGCTGCACCCGGCGCACCCGCCCCAGCTCCTCCACCAGGTGGACGGGGAGCCGGATGGTGCGCGACTGGTCCGCGATGGACCGGGTGATCGCCTGACGGATCCACCACGTCGCGTACGTGGAGAACTTGAAGCCCTTGGTGTAGTCGAACTTCTCGACGGCGCGTACCAGGCCTGCGTTGCCTTCCTGGATGAGGTCGAGCAGCGGCAGGCCGCTGCGCGGATAGCGTCGCGCGACGGCGACGACCAGGCGCAGGTTGGAACGGATGAAGACGTCCTTGGCCCGCGCACCCGCGGCGGCTATCGTCTCCAGTTCCTCTCGGTCGGCGTCCGCTCCCTGACCCAGCTCCTCGCCCGCGAGGAGCTGCTCGGCGTAGACGCCGGCCTCGATCGCCCTGGAAAGCTCGACTTCCTGCGCGGCGTCGAGCAGCGGCGTGCGCGCGATCTCGTCGAGGTACATGCCGACGAGGTCGCGGTCGGCCATCTCGCCGTGGCCTGCGCGAGCGCTGCTGTTCCCGCCGGTGGTGCTGCGGGCGACGGCACGGGTTGCCATGCGTGCTCCCTTGCGAAGGTTCGGTCGGGTGTCGGATCGAGTGAGCTGCCCCTCCAGCAGCTTCACGCGTGCCTTTCGGCTGCCCACTCGAAAAGAGATAACGACTGGAATCCGGACACAATTCCCAAGCGCCGCCCCGTTTTTTACGATCTTGCAGTACCCTGTCCGGCCACAGCCGGAGGTGGATCATTGCCCGAGTCCGTCGAAGTGCAGGTCAGGCCGGGTGGGGAAGAGGACCTGCAGGCCCTCACCGACCTCTACAACCACTACGTCCGTGAGACACCGGTCACATTCGACCTGGAGCCTTTCTCCCCGGAACAGCGCCGCCCTTGGCTGCTCTCCCACCCGGAAGACGGACCGCACCGCCTTTTGGTTGCCCACGGGACGCAACAGGACGGTACGAACGCACTGCTCGGATACGCCACGAGCAGCCCGTTCCGCCCGAAGGCCGCGTACTCCACCTCCGTGGAGACCTCCGTGTACTGCGCCCCGGAGGCCGGGGGCCGCGGCGTCGGCACCCTGCTCTACACGGCGCTCTTCGAGGCCCTGCTGGGCGAGGACCTGCACCGCGCGTACGCCGGGATCGCGCAGCCCAACGAGGCGTCCGTCCGCCTGCACACCCGCTTCGGCTTCCGTCCGCTGGGCGTCTACCGCGAGGTCGGCCGGAAGTTCGGCCGCTACTGGGACGTCGCCTGGTACGAGAAGGACCTGACCTGAACCGGCGCGCGCTCAGCGCAGCCAGGGAAGGTCCACCGCTCCATTCTGCGGCTGCAGCCCCTCGGCGATGACCCGGCAGATCTCGCCGAGCTGGCGCACCTGCTCCTCCGAGAGCCGGTCGAAGATCGCCCCGCGCACCGCCTCCACATGGCCCGGAGCGGCCGCCGCGAGCGCGGCGAAGCCCTCGTCGGTGAGGACCGCGAGCTGGCCGCGCCGGTCGGAGGGGCAGTTCTCGCGACGGACCCAGCCGTTCTCCTCCAGGCGGGAGATGGCGTGGGAGAGCCGGCTGCGCGTAATCTTCGAGCGTTCGGCCAGCTCCGTCATGCGCATCCGGCGGTCGGGGGTCTCCGAGAGCCACACCAGCAGCGAGTAGTACGCGTGGGGCATCCGCGCGTCGCGCTGGAGCTGCCGGTCGAGTGCGTCCGAGATCAACTGGGTGGACGCCATGTACGCGCGCCAGGCGCGCTGCTCCTCCTCGCTCAGCCAGCGGGGTTCGGGGGCTCTCGTCGTCATCCTCCCAGCCTACGAATTCGACCTTGAACTTTCAAGCAATCGCCGGTACGTTCCCCCTTGCCAGCTTGAAACTTCAAGGAACTCTTCAGGCGAGGGAGCCGTATGACGACCCCGACCGCACCGGACGCAGCCCCCGCCCCATCGCGCGCGGCCATCCGCACCCGGGTGCGGATCCCCCTGACCTTCCCCGACGGCTGGACGACCCCGGCCGACGTCTTCACCTTCACCGGCCTCGCCGACGGCAAGGAGCACCTCGCGCTCGGCCTCGGCCCTCACGAGGGCGTGACGTCCCCACTGGTCCGCCCCCACTCCGAGTGCCTGACGGGCGACGTCTTCGGCTCCGCGCGCTGCGACTGCGGCCCCCAGCTGCGCGAGGCCGTGCAGCGCATCGCCGAGACCGGCGGCTACCTGCTCTACCTGCGCCAGGAAGGCCGCGGCATCGGCCTGTACGCCAAGCTCGATGCGTACGCCCTCCAGGACGAGGGCCTGGACACCTACGCCGCCAACCGCGCCCTCGGCCGCCTCGACGACGAACGCGACTACACCGCCGCCGCCCAGATGCTCGGCGCCCTCGGCGTCGACGCCGTCCGCCTGCTCAGCAACAACCCCGACAAGGCGGCGCAGCTGTCCGCGCTGGGCGTCACGATCACCGAGCGGGTTCCGACCGGGGTCCACCTGTCCGAAGACAACGTGCGCTACCTGCGCGCCAAGGCCGAGCACACCCACCACACCCTCGACCTCCCGGCCTGAGGAGGCCCTATGCGCATGCCCGCCCTGTACCTCTCGCACGGCGCCCCGCCGCTCGCCGACGACCCGGTGTGGCCCGGCGAACTGGCCGCCTGGTCCGCCGGGCTCCCCCGCCCCACGGCGGTCCTCATGGTCTCCGCGCACTGGGAGGAGGCCCCGCTCGCCCTCGGCGCCACCACCACGGTCCCGCTCGTGTACGACTTCTGGGGCTTCCCCCGCCACTACTACGAGGTGCGGTACGCGGCCCCGGGCGCGCCCGCGCTGGCCGACTCCGTGCGCAAGCTGCTGCGCGGCGCGGGCACTCCCGTCCAGGACATCCCCGACCGCGGCCTGGACCACGGGGCGTACGTCCCGCTCGTGGAGATGTACCCGGACGCCGACGTCCCCGTGCTGCAGGTCTCGATGCCCACCCTCGACCCGCGGGAGCTCATGGACATCGGGCGCAGGCTCGCCCCGCTGCGCGACGAGGGCGTGCTGATCGTCGGCAGCGGCTTCTTCACCCACAACCTGGCCGCGCTGCGGCACGCCGGCGGGGTGCCGGGCTGGTCGGCGGAGTTCGACGACTGGGGGCACCGCGCGCTGGACGGGCAGGACGTGGACGCCCTGCTGGACTTCGAGCACAAGTCCCCCGCCGGGCGGCTCGCCCACCCCAGGACCGAGCACTTCGCACCGCTCTTCGTCACGATGGGCGCGGCCGAGGACGACCTCGGCACCCAGCGCAGCGTCATCGACGGCTTCTGGATGGGCCTGGCCAAACGGTCCGTGCAGTTCGGCCGGTAGTCTCCGCAACGCGAAGGGCCCCGCTTCCTCCCATGAAGCGGGGCCCTTCGCCGTACTCGCCGTCTCCGGCGTGCCGTCGTCGTCGACGCGTCCGTCAGTGGGCGATCACCGGGACGGCGACCTCCTCGGCGCCCTCGGCGTCCTTGCTGCCGGACGCCGCCACCACACCGCCGCCACCGCTGGTGGTGATGAAGGTGAAGGCGATGATCGCGGACAGGGCCAGGATGCCGACCGCCCACCAGATGGCGGTGGAGTAGCCGTGCACGGCCGCGGCGTTGACGAAGCCCTGCTTGCCGAGCGTACGGGCCTCGGCAGCGTGTGCGGCGACCCACGTGGTGGTGGCGCTGGCCGCGATGGTGTTCAGCAGCGCCGTGCCGATGGCACCGCCGACCTGCTGCGAGGTGTTGACCATGGCGGAGGCGACACCCGCGTCACGCGGCTCGACACCGTGCGTGGCCAGGCTCATGGCCGGCATGAAGGCCGTACCCATGCCGAGGCCGAGCAGGATCTCGGCCGGCAGGACCAGGCCCGCGTACGAGCTGTCGACCGACAGCTGGGTCAGCAGCAGCATGCCCAGACCCGCCACCAGGAAGCCCGGGGTCATCAGCAGGCGCGGACGCACGCGGGTCATCAGACGCGCGCCGATCTGCGTGGAACCGGCGATCATGCCCGCGATCATCGGGAGGAAGGCGAAGCCGGTCTTCAGCGCGGAGTAGCCCTGGACGACCTGCAGGTAGTAGGTGAGGAAGAGGAACAGGCCGAACATCGCGATGATGGCCAGACCCAGCGAGAGGTAGACGCCACCGCGGTTGCGGTCGGTCACCACGCGCAGCGGCAGCAGCGGGGCCTTCACGCGGGCCTCGACGACCACGAACGCGACCAGCAGCACGACCGAGGCCACGAACAGGCCGATCGTGGTGCCCTCGCTCCAGCCGTGGGTCTCGGCGCGGGTGAAGCCGTAGACGAGCGAGACAAGACCGGCGGTGGCCAGCACGACGCCGGGGATGTCCAGGCCGCTGCTGTTGCGGCTGCCGACGGGCTCGTGGACGAAGCGCATGGCACCGAACGCGGCGACGGCGGCGAAGGGGATGTTGACGAAGAACGTCCAGCGCCAGTCCAGGTACTCGGTGAGCACACCACCGAGGATCAGGCCGACGGCACCGCCACCACCGGCGATGGCGCCGTAGATGCCGAACGCCTTGGCGCGCTCCTTGGCCTCGGTGAACATCACCGCGAGGAGCGACAGCGCGGCCGGCGCGAGCAGCGCGCCGAAGGCACCCTGCAGCGCGCGGGCACCGAAGAGCACCCCCTCGTTGGCCGCGGCGCCGCCGATCGCGGAGGCGGCCGCGAAGCCGATCAGGCCGGTGACGAAGGTGCGGCGGCGGCCCCACAGGTCGGCGATGCGTCCGCCGAAGAGCAGCAGGCCGCCGAAGACCAGCGCGTAGGCCGTGATGACCCACTGCTTGTTGGCGTCGGAGATGCCCAGGTCGGTCTGGGCGGAGGGCAGGGCGATGTTCACGATGGTGCCGTCGAGGACGACCATCAGCTGGGCTATCGCGATGAAGGCCAGCGCCTTCCAGCGCTGGGCGTGTGCCAGATCAGGCATGGATGAACTCACTAACGGGACGAAGAGATGACGACATTGAAGACGAAGAGGACATACGGTACGTAACGGAAATGTTGTGGGCGAGTGAATTACGCGGGGGCGCCCGTTCGGCAGGCGGAACTCAGCGACATTGCCGAAGGTCCTCGAAAGTGGCGGAGTCACCCGGGAGTTCGGAGCGCGCCGGCGCCTCCAGGCCGTCCACGAACAACTGCAGATGACGGCGGATGAAGCGCTCCATGCTGCCGCAGTGCTTACCGGGCAGCGGCCGCGTCAGCTGGCTGACGGCCACCATCACGTCGCCGACGTCGATGTCGGCGCGGAGCCGTCCGGACCGCCGCCCGGCGGCCATCAGCTCCTCGATCGCGTGCTCCAAGCGTATGCGGCTCTCCTCGAGCCGCGGGTCCCCCTTGCCGAATCCGGTGGAGAGCATCGGGCACAGCGCGCCCACGCGCTCGTCGGCCGCCTCGTGCACGAAGCGGCGCAGCGCGTCGAAGGCGTCCGGCTCCTGCGCCAGTGCCTCCTCGGCCCGCCGGGTGATCCTGTCCGTCACCGACAGGGCCACCTGGAGCGCGAGCTCCTGGCGGTCCGCGAAGTGCCGGTAGACGGTGGCGTTGCCCACACCTGCCCGCTTGGCTATCTCGTCGAGCGGGGCGTCGGTACCGTGCTCGAGGAGCACCTCGCGGGCGGCGACGATGATCCGCTCGCGGTTGCGCGTGGCGTCCGCGCGGAGCTTCGTGGCGACGACTGCCATAACGGGTACTCCTCTCTGTCTCTCGGTGGCGCTCGGTTCCGGGGAGCGAGTCCCCGTTTGTGCGACGTAGGTGTAAACGGGGAGCCGTTCCCCGGATATTTCAGGGCCGCTTGTGAGCTGAGTCACAATCAATGCGGGTGGCTCCGGCAGCCCTTGAGGGGCCTCCCGGGCCGTCCGGTCCCCGCACGCACGGGAAGGGCCCCGGACGCTACCGCGCGTCCGGGGCCCTTCCGCTCCTGCCGATGCCTGCTCCGCTTACTCCACGACGAGCTCGACCGGGATGTTGCCCCGGGTCGCCTTGGAGTAGGGGCAGACCTGGTGGGCCTGCTCGATCAGGGTGCGGCCGGTCTCGTTCTCCAGCTCCGACGGCAGCTCGGCGCGGAGCACGACCGCCAGACCGAAGCTCGTGTCGTCCTTGCCGATGGTCACCTCGGCGGTCACGGAGATCTCGCTGGTGTCCACCTTCGCCTGCCGCCCGACCAGGGCGAGGGCGCTGGCGAAGCACGCGGCGTAGCCGGCGGCGAAGAGCTGCTCGGGGTTGGTGCCCTGTCCGTTGCCGCCGAGCGCCGGCGGCATGGCCAGCGCCAGGTCGAGCTGGCCGTCGGAGCTGACGGCGCGCCCGTCACGGCCGTTGGCGGTGGCGACAGCGGTGTACAGCGCGTCCATGGAACGTCCTCTTTCGATCGGTTGCGATCTCGTTGACGACAAGTAGAGCACACAACTGAGTTGCACACAACTAAAACGTGGACGGTCGGGCTACCCTGGACCCATGACCGCCACCGCGCCCGCCCGTGCCGGGGACCACCTCCGGCTCGAGAACCAGATCTGCTTCTCCCTGCACGCCGCCTCGCGCGCCTTCGGCGGCGTCTACCGCGTCGTACTCAAGGACCTCGGCCTCACCTACCCCCAGTACCTGGTGATGCTCGTGCTCTGGGAACACGGCGCCCTGCCGGTCAAGAAGATCGGCGAGCACCTGCGCCTCGACTCCGGCACCCTCTCCCCCCTCCTCAAGCGCCTCGAGGCCACCGGCCTCGTACGCCGCGAGCGCTCCACCGACGACGAGCGCTCCGTCACCGTCCACCTCACCGACGCCGGCACCGCGCTGCACGCCAAGGCCCTCCAGATCCCGCGCCGCATCTCCGCCGCCACCGGCCTCGACCTGGAGGAGATCAACGACCTCCGCGCCCGCGTCGACCGCCTCACCGCCGCCCTCACCGCCGCCGACCTCGACGACGGCCCGCCCTGCGGCTGACGCCCCTCGCGCAGCGCCACACACCCCCGGCACCCGGCGCAATCGCCGGCACACCCCTGACCCTCATCCGCTAGGCTGTCCCACGCCTCCGCCTCAGTAGCTCAGGGGATAGAGCACCGCTCTCCTAAAGCGGGTGTCGCAGGTTCGAATCCTGCCTGGGGCACAAGGGAAAAGGCCCGCACCGATCATGGTGCGGGCCTTTTTGACGGCAGGCCTAGACCGCAACCGGGTCTCAGGCGCCCGGCAGTCGGCGCTTGAGCAGGCGGTCCATGTGGCTGATGGCTTCGCGCTGGGTGTCGTGCACGACGTGGGTATGGACGTCCATCGTGATGCTGATCTGGCTGTGCCCCAGGATCTCCATGATGACCCGGGGCGCGACGCCGTCAGCCGTCAGCCGTCAGCAGCCGTGCCGGTCATCGTGCAGCCGGACCACCCGCAGCCCTGCTTAGGCGGCAACTCGGGTGAAGGACCGGTAGACGTTACGCGGCTCCACCGGGCGGCCGTTCCTCGTCGCGAAGATGTGCCTGGCCTCGGACCAGGCGACGCCCGTGCGCGTGAACGCCTCGCGCTGCCGGAGACGGTGCCAGCGCAGCGGCGCGATGCACAGGGCCGGCATCGGGACGACCCGGCTGCGGCGGCTCTTGGGGTCGTCGTCGTACAGCGTTCCCCGGCGGCGCTGGGTCTGCTGGCGCACGTGGAGCACGCGGTTGTCCAGGTTCACGTCCGACCAGCGCAGGCCCACCAGCTCCCCGCGGCGCAGCCCCATGCAGATGGCCAGCACGAATGCGGCGTACAGCGGGTCCGTGCGCGCGGCTTCCAGGAACGTCAGCGTTTCCTGCAGCGACCACGGGCGGATCTCCCGTTGCTTCATGCGGGGCGCCTCCACCAGGGCCGCCACGTTCCGCACGATCAGCTCCTCCCGCGCTGCTGCTGTCAGCGCGATGCGCAGCACCCGGTGTGCCTCTTTCGCGGTGGCTGCGGTCTGCGCGTTCTGCACTCGGGTGATGAAGCGGCGGACGTCAGCGACGCTCAGCGAGTCCAGCCGCTTCGTGCCCAGCAGAGGGATCAGGTACAGACGCACGTGCGCCTCGTACTTGTCGTACGTGCTGAGCTTGCGGCGCGCCTGGACGAACTGCTCCAGCCAGTAGGGCAGCCACTCGGAGAGCTTCGCGGAGCGCGTGGGTGTCGGGATGCCCTGGCGATCACGCCGGACCAGCTCCTGACGCTTGGTGTCGCACCCCTCCCACGTGTTGCCGTAGACGGTCTTGCGCTTACGGGTGCCGTCCGTCTGGCACGCGAACGTCTCCTCGGCCCAGGACTTCCTGAGCTGGTACGAACGCTGGCTCAACCACATGCGGGACGGTAAGGACAACCCCGCGCTGGGCCTCATCTCCCCGTCGACCGTCGCAAGCGCCCCCCGGACCACGGCCCGGAGACTTCGGTGACCGTACGCCGCAGAGGGCTGTGCGGCGTCGTCCCGCGAGGCGAACATCGTCGCGGGGCCGTCTGTGGGCCGTACGAGGGCGCCCAGGGGTGGCCAACGCTGACAAGCATTGGCGGGGCGATCGCAGGCCACGGGGGTGCTCGCCCAGGCAATCCCAGGTCAACGGAAGCCCGATTCACTTCCTGCGCAACAAGATTGGGAATGGGAGGACTACCGCTCCGAGGTCACGGCGTTCGAGCTCCGCACGAACCTCCGAACCTGTAGCTACAAGAGGTTTTCCTCGTGTAACGCAATCCGGGCCGGCAGCGCGATGCTGTCGGCCCGGCGTCGTCTCATTCGCCCCGGGCCGTCTGGGCAGGGACAAGCCCGCCCGAGTTGCCCGCAAGCGTACGGCCCCCTGATCATGCGCAGCCCCAGCCCAGGGAGGCCACCGGCCATACCGCTCCGCCTTCCTCGTCCCCGTCAACGCGAGTAATCCCGGGAAGATGACCAACGGCATGAAGTGTCGCCATACTTGCCCTCTCACGAGGTGGGGAGCACATGACCAACAGTCCACAGATCTCCGAGCTCACGAAGAGTGCGAAGATCACCAGCACATAGTCGTCGAGCACGTCGGCGGGCGCGAAGAGAGGCCCGCCGGCCACTGGACTCCGTGGTGCTGGTCTTGGCGTCTCGTCTGACTGCTGTCCTGCCGGATGCGTGCCAGATCGAGCGGCGAACCATGGCCAACGCCGGGCATCGCATGACCCTCTTACACGGGCAACAGCGGGCCATCTGCCCAGGTCGCCTCTCCCACTCCGCATCACTCAGATCACCCCGCCCCATACCCGTATCTAAGACTCGGACACGAAGCAGTCAGATGACCCACCGGACAAGTCCTAGCTATTCATCTGAGGAAGCGCCTTCCGCCAGCGGACGAAAGGTTTGAGCACGCCACGGAAAAACAGGTAATCGGGCGTCTCCTGAATCGAGTCCCATCCTTGGTAAAGGTTTACGTTGGAGATGTGCGGCGCTTCGGCCCGCAGGCTGTCCAGGTGATCGAGAACGGAAGACCCCATACTCGTGTCGCCGACGAACTGCCAGAAGACGTGCTCGCCGGATGCCTCTTCGAGCTCATCGGCCAACCCGGGACCCTCCGAGTGGAGTCCCCACACGAAGAACAACACGAGGGTCGGTACCTCCTCCGCACGGATGCTTCGCGCGATTCCCCTGATCGCCTCAGCTGCGTCCTCGGGGCCGAAGAGCTCATAGCGGGCCGTGCGCTGGGTGAGCAGGTTGCCCCGCGCAGCATCGTGAGAGAGCAGAGGTTCGCGTGGGAGGACCGCCCAGTCCTCGATCCACCCCGCGGCTTGAGGCAACCGGAGCTCAGGAAGGCGATGCGGCCGTGATGTGTACATCCAGGCATCGACGCCTGCCCCTGGAGCCAGGAAGTCGCCCAAGGTGGCGACTCTGCGGGCCATGTCGGCGATGACTCCGGCCTCGAACGGATAACGGTGTGCCCCAGGTAGGGCTAGCACGACGCGAGTCGAATGTCGCTTCGTCCCGCTGATCCGGACGGCTATGGACGCTGAGTAAATCCCTTTGCGGGTCACCCGCGCACCCTATTCGACCGCTCCGACGGCAAGAACAGCGTCTGCTGGAGCAAGGCGCAGACGGCAGTGACGGCAACGGGGACAGACGGTCGCAGTACCCCGTAGCCTGCCACGGCCGTGATTCACGTCGAGCCGGCCCTGCCAGCGGACTGTGCCCGCATCTTCAAAGCTCAGGTTCCAGCCGTTGTCGGGGCACTGGCTCCGTAGATCCTGACGGCAGAAGATGACGGCAACAGAGCCGTACAAACGCGGACCCCGGCGGTTTCGGGAGGCTTGCCCTGAGCTGGAGCAGTGCCCACACGGGCGCGCCTGTGGCTGTGAACGAACTCCTGAAACGGGTGTCGCAGGTTCGAATCCTGCCTGGGGCACATGACGAAGAGCCAGTTCAGGGGCTTGATCCCCGGAACTGACCCTTTCTCGTGACCATGGCGATGCCACATCCGTGCCACGACGTCCACTACGAGTCCACGTCACCTCGCGCCTTGCGGATCAGCGACCCGAGCCGATCGGCGATCTCGGCCGTTGCCACGTGCTGATAGATCAGCGCGGAGTGCTGTGGCCCATCCTGGTCATCAGGTCCCGCAGGCTCGCGCCGGAGGCGGCCACGGTGTTCCCCGTGTGTCGAAGATCGTGGAAGTGCACGTCTGCCGTGATGCCCGCCTTGGAGCGCGCGCGGATCCAGTCGTCCCGGAAGTTGCTCCGCCGCAACTGCCCACCCCGGGGGGCCGAGAAAGACGTGACCGTCCCGGCCGGGCCCGGCGTAGGTGTCGAGGTGCCGCTTAGCGTCCGGCAGCACTTCGCTCGGGAAGCCAGGTGGATCGGTTCGGCGCAGCCCCCAGTGCGCTGCACCTGTTCGTGCAAGCGCTCGAACCCGGGGCCGTTGGCGACCCGCAGCGCGTCGACCAGGGTCAGCGGATCGGTGCCGCAGGCACCGCGGCGTCAGCCACGGCCGCCGGCGCAACCTGCGTCAAGCTGGAGATATGTCCGAGACTTCACTCAGCCTGAGCCGCTACGACGGACCTGCCACGGTTGGCGGCATCGACTTCGCCGAGGTCCACCTCAGGGAGCACGCCAGCACCGAAAGTCGCGAGTCCCGTACGGGCTGGAAGGGGACCGTTGAGGCCGCCCGCAGCGAGGTACCTGGCATCAGCCCAGAGTGGGCGCTGAAGCCGGGACCGCTGGAGGTACGCCTGCCAACCGGCAGGGTCGGCAGCGCCAACATCCGTAGCCTCTCACTCACGTACGGCGACTTCTGGGTTGTCGAGCTGCTCGGTGTGGGCCCGTCTCCCATGGCCAAGTGAGCGTCGCCGGTCTACTACACGCTCGGTCTTGCGGCGCTGCCCGGTCTCACGACCTTGAGGTCGCGGAGCGGGCCCGTTAGCTCCACACCTGCCAGCGGGACCGTGCCATTGTCAGGGCAGGAATTCGTAGAACGGGCGGCCAGGCGCACGGTTGCGAGAACACACGGTCACGTCCTCACCCCTGAGGTAAGCCAACAGCCACTCCCCGAACGTCATCACGTAGAGAGTCCAGGCCGGGCCGTCAAACTCCTGGACCACGACGCGCCAGGGCGACGAGGGGTCGTCGGGAACGCGAAGGAAAACCGCCTCGCCCGTCGTGGCCGTCGCCACCGGCATCAACTCACCGGGGCTCGCCCCCACCGGACTGGGCAGGAACTCCGCCATGTCCTCCTCACGCCAGAACTCGAGATCCCCCCTGATCTTTTCGCCCAGACTGTGCAGAAGGTGAGCGGCGGGATGCTTCAGATACAACTGCCCGTTGATCTCGATTGAACCGTAGGCGTCGACGATCTCACGGAAGTCCGCAGGAAACTCGATACCAAGTTCCTGCTCCAAGTCCGTCCACGGAGCCGGATCCGACCAGTTGAACCGGGACTCACCCAACAGGGCTTCGATCTCTGCAAGCGTTGCCATCGCCATACCCTTCTGGCACTCCAGCCGTAGATCGCGATCTTGCCAGTGGGGCGACGGGAGGCGGGTCAGACCACAGTACTTGTTACCGATTTCTCTACCTCATCAAGGCACCCAGCGTCGCTCACGCTCCGCCGGGCGCGCGGCCCGCGTCCGGCCGCCGCCCACGCTCCTGCCTCCGTCCCACTCGGCGCGCCGTCCGCCGCCGCGCGCCCGCAGAGGTAGGTAGGCCGGGGGCATGAGGTCAGAACCGCGGTGACCGGGTCGGCCGGCGCTCCGATGCTTTAGGCAGCCACCATGGGGCGAGCTCGAGGATCGGGGCCCACATCGGGCTATTGCGGGCAGGTCCAGAGACTGCCCGAGTCGCGGGAAGCAGAGCCTCCATCCCGCGGGAGGTTCGGGATGTAATCCACAAGTCGACTCGATTGCATCTTTGAGGCCGAGGCGGAACGACCGCGCGTTGATCGCGAACAGCGCGCCCAATCCGTCCTTACCGACGCGCGTTCAGCGCGTTCTGCCGTGCCCAATGCGTGCCCGATCGGGGCGGTAACCGACAGTCGATCAGGGGCCACCGCGAACCCCCGCAACGGCATCTTGAGCCACCAGACCTGGCGGGTCAGGATCTGTTTGGTGTTCGTCCAACCTTGCGATTCCCAAGCTCAGAGTGCGGCGCCCAGTAGCCCATCGCAGCAGTGATCGGCGTCGGTCGGTGATCTCTCGGTCTCGGCCGTTGACCATGCTGATAGATCAGCGCAGGCGGAGTGCTGTGGCCCATCCTGGTCATCAGCTCCCGCAGGCTCACGCCGGAGGCGGCCAGGGTGTTCCCCGTGTGTCGAAGATCGTGAAAGTGCACGTCCGCCGTGCCCGACCTGGACCGCGCGCGGATCCAGTCGTCGCGGATGTTGCTCCGCCGCACCTGCCCCACCCCCGGGGACCGAGGGAGACGTGACCGTCCCGGCCGTGCCCGGCGTAGGTGTCGAGGTGCCGCTGAACGTCCGGAAGCAGTTCGCTCGGGAGGGCCACTCATGCCAGCTCCCGCCCACAGCCGCGCCGCCGACCTCGCGCCTCAGCTGCCCGCACTTACCGACCTGCAACCTTGACTGGACGTGATCAAGGCCTGGATAAGATCACGCCCGACACGTACGAGGTTGGGGGCGGGACCTAGGTGAAGCGGCAACTAGTTTCGATCGCTTGCGGTGGAACGGCGGCTCTGGTGCTGCTGGCAGGTTGCAGCAATTCCCACGCTGAGCCGAACCCTGACCGAGCCGCCTCGCCGGCTGCGTCCACAGGCCAGGAGGAGGCTCCCCAGTCGCCCAAGGCAGCAATTGCCGTTCACGTCAAGACGGTCCTGGAGCACCGCCTCACTCCCAATGAGTCGCGGTTCGGTTCAGGCACAGGGTCGCCCTGCTCAACCTCGTCAGCGCGGATGTTCACTGCCGAGTGCCGCTCTGCAGCGGAAGCCACAGGGGCCGATGCATCGTTCGCTCTGGAGCAGATCGAGCACCACGAAGGCTTTGCGACGCTGCGTTCTGTCGCCAACAAGCTCCGGACCGCTGTCGCTAGGTACCAACAGCTTGGCTGCGCCAACAACCCGACCAGCGCATCGACCCGTCACGCCTGCCTTGAGCCTGCGGCCCTCATCGCTCAAGGCTTCCCAGATCTTCGCGATGGCGCCAACCTCGGCCTGGGGGGGCTCTAGGCCACGGTCCGACCGGGCCGTCTCCGGGCCGTCTCCGGGCCGTCCGGCGGTGCTCAATGACAACCAAGCTGACAACCGCTGACAGCCCAACCGCAGGTCAGAGTACCGACCAAGAACGTCTCCCAGGTCAGGTGACCGGAGAATCACTTCCAGGAGAACCGATCCGACTACCTTCGGCAGGGTACGGATGCGTTTCCTGATCAATGCGGACCGGCGCATGGTGGTGGTCTTCGAGCCGGCCGCGGCCGAGTACGTGATGGAGCCGGACAAGGACGTCGTCGTGGAGTGGTTCGGAGACGGCGATGACGGCATGGTCTCCTTTGAAGCTGAGGACTTCGTTGTGCACGCGCCGAGCGGTGGCTACAACAGGGCCTGGGACTCCGAAGGCATAGAGATCTACATAGGGCCTGAATCAGGACCAGACGCACGCTGACGCATCGGGCTGGCCGCATGACAGACTGCCGTCCATGACGCACAGCCGAAAGGGCCATGCCGCGTAGGCGCCCCTCACGCCTCCGGGCGAACAACAGACGCTTTGCTGCCAATCACGGCAGTTACTCAAAGATCAGCCGACTCTCGGGCCCCGCTCAAGCACGAGTCATCGAGTTGGAACGAACCCGGCTCCAGCCCGGCCTGGTAGGGCAAGCTCTCTCCCGTTGGGCAGCCATCGCACAAGCGCCGAAGGACCAGCTTCCCTCACCGTTCAGTGACCGGTGCGGCGTCCCAGACTGCTGCCCTGAGCCCTCAGACGAGCGAGATCTACTGGAGCTGGCGATCTGTGCTCTCCCAAAAAAGACAGCCCGAGAGTTGCGCAGCATCGTGCAGACTCTCGACCTGAAAATCCTCGAAAGACCCGATGGCCTGCCATACGGCGAGCCGACACATTGTTGGTGGCGAGAAGCCTTCTGATCCGATCGTGCCCCATAGCCGAGTTGGTGCTGTTGGGCCTGATCCGCTGTGGCGGACATCCGAGATCTGGGGTTCAGCCCCGGGAGGATGTCCATCATGGAGAGCATGGGGAAGAAGACGCCACGCCTCGCCGCTCGTTCACGCCGGAGTTCAGGGCCGAGATCGTCGAGCTGTGCCGACGCGGGGACCGCTCGGTCGGCCAGGTCGCCAAGGACTTCGATCTCACCGAGACCGCGGTGCGCGACGGGGTGAAGCAGGCCGAGGTCGGCGCCGGCGAGCGTGACGGCCTGACCAGCAGCGAACGTGAGGAGCTGGCCGCGCTGCGGCAGGAGAACCGGCGGCTGCGGGAGGACGTGGAGGTCCTCAAGCGGGCCACGGCTTTCCCCCTGTCGCTGCACCCCGTGGGCAGTCGGCCCCCTGACCGCTGTGGGTGGTCAGGGGGCCGGTCGGTACTGGTCACGCGGAAGGCGTGGATTCGACGGAACACAGCACGTCCTGGCGGCACTCGGGGAAGCGAGAGGTGCTCCCGACGGCTGATCCGTGCGGGTCAGCCCAGCACGTTCGTCGTCCAGTCGTGCTGGTCCGTCCCGAGCAGGGTGAACCGCTTCAGCCACGCCTTCGGGCCGCCCACCGTGCGGTAGGCGTCCACGCCGTACATCGACTCGGTGCAGAGTTTGAGGCCGCGCTCCCGGACGCAGGTCGGCTTGGGCGGGACGTGCTGGGAGCCTACCGGGGGCGAGCTTTTTGCGGGCTCGGGCAGGTCCGGCTGGACCGTGGTCGTGATGTACCTCCCCCCGACCAGGAAGCTGATGGTGGTCGTCCAGGGCACATGCCTTGCCCAAGGGGTCGGATCCTCCTGGAAGTAGGCCGAGGAAAGCGTGAGTCCCGCGGGCACATCGCTGATCCGGAACGGCAACGGAATCGCCCGGTGAGCCACGACGACCCCTTCCGCGATCCGGTGCAGGATCTCCTGTGCGCCGGTACCTGCCATGTACTCGGCGCTCAGTTCGGCCCAGCGGCCGTCCGCTGTCTGCCAGCGCAGAGTCCACCCGCCGGCGGGCCCCCAGGCGGCCGTCGCACTCTTCCCCACCCAGTACGCGGGGCGGCCGTTGACCGACGGCGCCTCGACCCGGTGCTGCCGCGGGCCTCCCGGGTAGAAGGGCCGCCCGGTCGAGGGCGTGGTCCCCTCGGGGTAGACCTTGAGCCAGAGGATGGGTGCGACCGAACCGCCTTCGGGGACCTTGCCTTGGGCCCGCACGACGGTTTTGCCCTTCTCCGGCAGGTAGCCGAGGGCGTCGATGTTCTTCGGGAGCCAGCCGAAGGACGCCTCCAGGGTCAAGGGGGCGTGGCCTGTGTCCGGGGCGGGGGTGGGAGCGGTCCAGACCCGGCTCGCGGCCGGCGTCGGCCGCTCGGCCCGGTCGACACCGGGCGGCAGGAACGACACCACCGCGGTCGCCGCCACCGCAGCCGCCACCGCACCGAGCGCCGCGAACCGCCTGCGCCGCACCCGGACCCTGCCCTCCCGCACCGCCCTGCCGACATCGACACCACTCGCGGGCGCAGCCGTGCCGGCCAACTCACCCAGTTCCCGGGTCAACTCATCGGTCCCGTCACGCATCACACAGTCCTCCCAGCAGTAGTGGCGGAACGGGCGGCGAGCACCCCACGCAGAGCCTGAAGACCACGCGCCGTCTGGCTCTTGACGTTCCCCGGAGAACAACCCAGCGCATCGGCGGTCTGCTCGACACTCAGATCGTGGTAATAGCGGAGCACCAAAGTCGCGCGTTGCCGGGGCGGAATCGCCGCCAACGCCCGCCGCAGATCAAGGGAGGCATCCGGATCGGCCGGCGGCGCCGGATGGTCCTCCACCGGCCGGCCCTGCCACCGAGCCGCCCACCGCAGCCGCGGCGAACGCTGCTCCGCCAAAAACGTGTTCACCAGCACCGCCCGGGCATAACCGTCCGGGTTCTCCGCACGCCGCATCCGCCGCCAGTGGACGTACAACTTCGTGAAGGTCTCCTGCACCAGGTCATCAGCCCGATGCCAGTCCGAACACAACAAAAAGGCCACTCTGCGCAGCCAGTCCGCTCTGGACTCGGCGAACTCCCTGAACTCCTCATCACGCCCGCGCTCCGCCATGGACGGCACTCCTTTCCAGGCCGCACTCCAGGTGAAGCCCGACACCCTGATGCAAGAAGCGAGGCGAAAGGTTGCACGGCCCATCGTGCCTGCGGCGATCAGTTCTCCCGTCGTGGTGCGGCAGGATCGTCACCGTGCACGGGGGTCACCGGAGAGGGGCCTGTCACCAGCCGGGCAGAAGCACCAGGTGCCCCGGTACCCTCGCTCCCGGAGAGGTCGGACAGCGGCTGCTCCAGGCACGGCCTACTCCGGTGCGCGATAGGCGGCGGCCAGGTAGTCGCCGACGTTGTCCGAGGCGACCAAGACGATCCGCCCGTCCTTCAGCCGTATCCCGAAGCACTTGTCCACTTCGCCCTTCGCGATGAAGTTCAGCTCCGGCACGGAGTACCGGCCAACGATCTTCCCCGTCGCGGGATCCTGAACGGTGAAGGAGTTGTACTTGTGCCCCTTCTTCCGCCATTCCTGGATCGGTTGCCGCGTCACGCCCGGTTCTCTCGCCACGAACTTCTGACCGTCACCGCCTCCCATGGGGTTCAGATCCGTGCCGGTACGCGCGTCGTACGTGGACCCGTCGACGAGGCCCCGGTCCTGTGAGTCCAGTGCCCTTGACGCACTTGCCGGGTAGTCCAGCTGCCGGTAGTACATGCTGTGGCCGTCCGACAACCGGATGGCCTCGAGCGACATGTTCGAGACGCGGACGATCCGGTCGTCCATCACCCAGACGGCACGCACGTAGTCGTAGTCCCCCGCGTACCCCGTCGGCACGTCCCAGAGCTTCCTCAGGATCGGCCCGTGCCCGCCGTTGGCGTTGTCGGGGTTGCCCTCGCTCGCACAACCGGAGAGCGCCGGCCCCCCGAGGAGACCCAACGCGACGACCCCCGCGGCGCATCTGGATCTGCGGGGCCTCCGGGTGCCGGACCGGCGGATGGATCGGACGGCGCGCACGAAATCAGCCCCCACGAGACGGATGACAGATCCGCACAGCCTAAAGGTTGTCCCCGTACGGGGTGGGAGTTGCCCGGTGACGGCGAGGTCGTGCAGGCGGGCGCGGCCGCTACGGATTCTCCCCGGAGTTTCCCACCGTCGGGGGGGCACATGGAATGCGTGGGCCGCATCGAGGCCCTGGGCCCGGATGCCGGGGGACTGACGATCGGCGAGCGCGTGGTGACCGTCGCGGTCCCGGCGGTACCCGGGCCGCGCGTGGCCGGCACGTGGCAGGAATACCTCGTCGCCGATGCACGAAGGCTCCTGCCGGTCCCCGACCAGATGAGCGACTCCGACGCCTGTCAGCTCGCCGTCAACCCGTTGACCCCGCTGCTCCTGGTGACTCGCGAACTCGACGTACAGCCGGGTGAATGGTTGTTGCAGACGGCCGCGGGCTCCACCGTCGGCCGGCTCGTCATTCAGCTGGCCGGGCATCTGGGTATGCGCACGATCAACGTCGTGCGGCGACGCGATGCCGTCGAGGAGATCAGGGCACTCGGCGGCGACGAGGTCATCTGCACGGAGGACGAGGACCTGGTGCACGGCGTGGCCGAGATCGCGGGGCCGGACGGCGTGCGCAAGGCCATCGACTGCGTCGCGGGCCCCGTTGGTGCCCAGGTGTCCCAGGCCTTGGCTCCCGGAGGACAGGTCGTGGTCTACGGCGCGCTCTCCACCCATCGGCAGACCGACCCGGCAGCGCTGACGATCCCGCTGTCGGCGCGCTCGGTCATCTACGAGACCAAAGCGGTCCGTGGCTTCTGGCTGAACCGCTGGTTCGGGAGTGCCTCACCTGAGGACGCGCTGCGCGCGCTGTCCGAGGTCCGTGATCTCGTCGCCGACGGCGTGCTGAGCATCCCCGAAGGCCGGCCGTTCCCGCTCGAACGCTTCATCGAAGCCATCACGCTCGCCGAGACACGTAGGACGCCGTACCAAGACAGCCCTCGAACAGCGGTGGGTGAACCGCCGGGGCGCATGCCGTAGGGCCAGTTCAGGGGGCTTGATCCCCCGGAACTGGCCCTTTCTCGTGATCACGGCCGTACCGTATGCGTGCCACAGGGCTCGGGCAGCCGCTTCGGGGCGCCCGTCGACGTCAGCCCAGCACGTTCGTCGTCCAGTCGTGCTGGTCCGTCCCGAGCAGGGTGAACCGCTTGAGCCAGCCCTTCGGGCCGCCCACGGCGCGGTAGGCGTCCACGCCGTACTCCGAACCGGTGCAGAGCTTGAGGCCGTCCTCCCGGACGCAGGTGGACGTGGAGCGCTGGACAACCGCGCCTGGCGGCGGGCTCATGGTGGGCTCGGGCAGGTCCGGCTGGACCGTGGTGTGGATGTACATCCCGCCGACGATGAAGTCGACGGTGGCCGTCCAGGGCGCGTCGTCCGGCCTCCGCCCCATGTCGAAGGAGGCCTCGGAAACGGCGAATCCCGCGGGCACACCGCTGATCCGGAACGGCAACGGAATCGCCCGGTGAGCCACGACGACTCTTTCGGCGATCTTGTGCAGGGTCTGCTGCCCCGCGGTCCCCGGCATACCGTCACCCTGCAACTCCGCCCACCGGCCGTCCGCGGTCTGCCAGCGCAGATGCCAGACACCCGCGGGGCCCCAGGCTGCCGTCGGGCTCTTCCCCACCCAGTACGCGGGGCGGCCGTTGACCGGCGGCGCGTCGATCCGGTACTGCCGAGGACCTCCGGGGTACCAGGGGCGCCCGAGCGACGGCTTGGTTCCCTCGGGGTAGACGTCGAGCGAGAGGCCGGGCCCCCTCACACCGCCTTCGGGGATCTTGCCCGCGACGCTCACGACGGTTCTCTTCTGCTGCGGCGAGTACTCGATCTTGTCGAAGCCAGCCGGGAGCCAGCCGAAGGACGCCTCCAGGGTCAAGGGGGCGTGGCCTGTGTCCGGGGCGGGGGTGGGAGCGGTCCAGACCCGGCTCGCGGCCGGCGTCGGCCGCTCGGCCCGGTCGACACCGGGCGGCAGGAACGACACCACCGCGGTCGCCGCCACCGCAGCCGCCACCGCACCGAGCGCCGCGAACCGCCTGCGCCGCACCCGGACCCTGCCCTCCCGCACCTCCCTGCTGACATCGACACCACTCGCGGGCGCAGCCGTGGCGGCCAACTCAACCTGTTCCCGGGTCATCTCATCGGTCCCGTCACGCTTCACACAGTCCTCCCAGCAGTAGTGGCGGAACGGGCGGCGAGCACCCCACGCAGAGCCTGAAGACCACGCGCCGTCTGGCTCTTGACGTTCCCCGGAGAACAACCCAGCGCATCGGCGGTCTGCTCGACACTCAGATCGTGGTAATAGCGGAGCACCAAAGTCGCGCGTTGCCGGGGCGGAATCGCCGCCAACGCCCGCCGCAGATCAAGGGAGGCATCCGGATCGGCCGGCGGCGCCGGATGGTCCTCCACCGGCCGGCCCTGCCACCGAGCCGCCCACCGCAGCCGCGGCGAACGCTGCTCCGCCAAAAACGTGTTCACCAGCACCGCCCGGGCATAACCGTCCGGGTTCTCCGCACGCCGCATCCGCCGCCAGTGGACGTACAACTTCGTGAAGGTCTCCTGCACCAGGTCATCAGCCCGATGCCAGTCCGAACACAACAAAAAGGCCACTCTGCGCAGCCAGTCCGCTCTGGACTCGGCGAACTCCCTGAACTCCTCATCACGCCCGCGCTCCGCCATGGACGGCACTCCTTTCCAGGCCGCACTCCAGGTGAAGCCCGACACCCTGATGCAAGAAGCGAGGCGAAAGGTTGCACGGCCCACGACTCGGGTACCGGAACCGGCGCGCTCACCCAGAAGGGCCGCGCGCGACGCCTGGGCGGAGCGGACCTGAAAGCTCGTCCGCGCGACGGCGGAGGCCGGTGGCAACAGCATCCTCGTTGATCGGGCGACGGCCGCCCCCGCGCCGGATGCGGCCCGACAGGGGCGCACATACGCTGTGAGAGGACGCCCCTCTCTTTGTCGAGGTGAGAGATCGTGCCGCTCTACATCACGCTGCTGAGCTGGACCGACCAGGGGATCCGCGCCTACGCCGACACGGCCGACCGGGCCGACGCCTTCGGCGACGCCCTGCGGCGCGTCGGGGGGCGGCTCGTGGACATCTACTGGACCGTGGGGCCCTACGACCTCGTGGCGCTCGTCGAGGCGCCCGACGACGAGACCGCCGCCGCGGCGCTGCTGCGGCTCGGCGCGATCGGCAACATCCGCAGCACGACCCTGCGGGCCTTCGGGCGGGACGAGGTCGAGGGCATCATCGCCAAGGCGTCCGCCTGAGGAACGAGGGCCTCGCCACCGCACCTGGACGAACTTCGGGCGGGCCCCCGGGACGACGGGAGGACCGGGCGGAGCGCGGTCACGAGCCGTCGGCGGCCTGTTCGAAGAAGGAGCCGCGCCTCAGCCGCTCGTAGGAGGGTTCTGCCCGCGCCATCCACGCGTCCACGTCGGCGGCCAGGGACGGGAACCGCTCCTTGAGGGGTGCGGCCAGGGCGGCGATCTCCTCCCAGGAGTCGGCGAGATACGTCTCGTTCTCCAGGCCGATCGCTACGGCCGCTCGGAATGGGTCGTCGGACCGCAGCCACCGATTCGCCACCTGGACGATGCGGGCCATGTGCTCCGCGTCGATGATCCACGACATGGAGGGGAGCTGTTCGGAGACGTAGCCGGGGGCCCGGTGGTCGACGAGGAAGTCCATGACCTGCTCGACGTCCATTGATACCCCCTTGGTGCGGCCGGTTCCCTTGACCGGCGGGGTCACATGCCAGACGCGGGGCCGGAGCCGGGTGAGAACCTTTCCGCGGGGGCCTGAGTCCGCAACCCCCGGGAGGGGTTGCGTGTGGAGGGTGGCAAGGGGCGGGGAGGGCGGCTCGGGGTGGCGTGGTGACGGTGTCGCCGGACACGGCGCCCGCCCGGGTGGGCGCCGCCGCGTGGGAGCCGGACGGGAATGCCACCGCATGGACCCGGGGCGAATTTCTCCGCCGGGGGTGCCGCCGGGGCCCGGCGCCTCATGGCCGACGCCGGTTCGCAGCTGACCGACCCCGAGGCCGAGGCGCGGGCGGCGTTCGGGCTGACCGTCTGATCGGCTGACCGGGCCGGTTGTCAGTGGCGTCTGCTCCACTGGTCGTGGTGGCACAAGGACTCGGCAGGGGGAGGTGCGCGATGGGCGTGCGGTACGCCTTCCACACCACCGACCGCGGCACGGCGATCGACTGGGCGGTCGGGCCGGACCTGCGCGGATATCCCTGGTCGCGGCTCGACGAGGCCGGCGCCGACTGGTTCGAGATGAAGAGCCTGGATCCGGTCGTCGTGCTCGGGCAACTGGTCGCCTACGCGTGGGGAACCGGTTTCGAGGCCGCGGACGAAGGACCCGAGCCGGCGTGGCCCGATCCGGCGCAGTGGCACGCGGAGCCGGGGCTGCTGATCGAGGAGATACCGGAGGACTGGCGGGACACGCTCGCGGCCGTCGGCGACGAGGCCCTGCCGGGGATCGCCGAGCGCTGGGAGGGTATCGAGGAGGTCCGCTTCGGGGACCGTCAGGAGGCCGAGGAGTGCGCGCGGCTGTTCGTCGGACTGGCCCGGCGGGCGCGGGCGGCGGGCCACACCCTGTACTACGTCGCCTGCCTCTGACCGATTCCTGGAGGGGGTGTGCGGATAGGGCGATTCCTCGCTTTCCGCTCCGCCGTGCGGTCCGCCTTTCTTCGGGCGGCCGGAGGGTGTTGACCTGCGTTCCGGATCATCACAAGATGGCCGCGTACGGCTCTCCGCCGAGATCGCCGGCCGGGCCGTCCTCGACCGCCTCGCCCGTCGGTACGGGCAGGCCGGTGTGCGGTCCGGCGCGTCCGGAATCCTGGAAGGTCACGCGTTCATGCAGAGCTACGCCTCGGCGCAATTGGCATCACCTGGCACCTACTTCCAGACGGCTGCGTTCTGCTGCCTCGTGGCGATCGTGCTCATACGGGCGGGCCGCGTGTGGCGCCGCGCGGCGCGGGGCCTGCTCGCCCCCGACGAGCCGGTGCGCGTGGAATCCGCTCCGGCGCCCGGTCCGGTGTCCTCGCCGGTGCGGGGCGACCGGACCGTGGGGCGGGTCTACCTCTGCTTCGGCTGGTTCCTGGTGCTGGGGACGGTCGTCAACCTGGTCAACGGCGTCCGCTCGGTGTGGGGCTGAGGGCCCGTCGGGCCCTGCACGGTCAGCGGCGGAGGCTCCCCTCCGGGGTCTGAGGGCGGACCGGCGGAGCCGTGACCTCGGGAGCGCCGGTGAGCCGGGCGCAGTAGGCGGGCACGGCGGCGGCGTCGCCGGCCGCGCGTTCCAGCCGGGCCAGGGTCGAGGCGTTGACGCTCTTGTGGTGCTCCGCCGCCTTGGCGTATGTCCGGCACAGCCCCTTCAGCCCGGCGTCCGTGGGCGCGGCGAGCGGGGGCACCGAGGCGTGCGGGCCGCGTGACGGGACGGGTGGGGGCGTGAGCGGGGCCGTGGGCGTGACGGTGGTGCCGTGCGGGGACGCGGTGCGCGTGCCGCCGCCCGGGCCCGCGGGAGCGGAGGACGGCGCGGGCGACACCGGCCGGGGTCCGGCCGTGCCCGGGTGGAAGGGGCCGGGGAGCGAGACGGTCTGCGCGGCCACGGCCACTCCGCCGAGGGCGAAGGCCGCGGCGAGTCCGCCGAGCGCCGCCCTGGTGCGCCGGGCGGACCGGTCGCGGCGGGCCTGCCTCCGGCCGTGGCCGCCGCTCGTGGCGGACCGGGCCTCCCGGAAGGCCGCCAGCGCGGCGCGCTCACGTTCGGGGTCGCCCGGCAGCGGTGCCGCGGCGGCCGTGAGCAGGCGTGCGAGGGCGTCCGCCGGGCCGTCGCCGGCCGCGCTGCGGTCCGCGTCGAGGAGGCGCTCGGCCAGGGCCGCGTCCATCCGGTCGTCGTGTGCTCGGCTGTTCCTCATCCGTCAGTCCGTCACTTCTCCATGGCGCCGTCGAGGCGCTCCGCGAGGCGTTTCAGGCCCCGGTGGGCGGCCGTCCGCACCGCTCCCGGGCGTTTGCCGAGGACCTTGGCCGCGGCGGGGGCGTTGAGCCCGACCACGACCCGCAGCAGCACGGCCTCGGCCTGGTCCTGCGGCAGGGCCGCGATCAGTTCGAGCGCGCGCCGCGTGGACAGGTTCTCCAGG
This sequence comes from Streptomyces sp. NPDC006207, assembly GCF_040613835.1. Taxonomy (NCBI): domain Bacteria; kingdom Bacillati; phylum Actinomycetota; class Actinomycetes; order Kitasatosporales; family Streptomycetaceae; genus Streptomyces; species Streptomyces sp. NPDC006207. Next base: position 61,732 of record NZ_JBEXSX010000002.1, read on the forward strand.
GCGGTGCCTCCGGCGTCCTCGAGGGTCGAGGGCTCGGCCGTGCGTTCCTCCAGGGGCGCGGTGCGCGGCCGGGCCCTGGCCCGGCGGAGGTGGTCCAGGGCCCGGTGCCGGGCGATGGTGGCGGCCCAGCCCCGGAAGGCCTGGCCGCCGCCGCGGAAGCCGCGCAGGTCCCGTACGACGTCGTGCCAGGTCTCGGAGGCCACGTCCTCGGCGTCGTCGCCGACCAGGCCGTGCAGGTAGCCCAGGAGCATCGGATGGACCTCCCGGTAGAGGGCGCCGAACGCCGTCTCGTCGCCGGCGCGGGCCCGCCGGACCGCGTCGCCCAGTTCCTCCTCGCCCATCCGGCCGCGCCGGCGGACCTCCGCCTTCCCCACTGCGTCCTCTTTGTGCTCGTCGGCCCCGTGCCGCCGTCTGCCGCGCCGCGGCGCGGCGGGCGTCACCCCTCGGCCCGGCCCGCCACGGAGAGGCAGAAGAGGCGCAGGCTGTCCACCGGCCCGTTCTCGTAGCGCTTGACGGCCTTGCCCAGCGGATTCCACACCCTTCCGTCGGGCGTCCGGATACCGAACGGCTGGCCGAATGTACCCCGCTGCTCCTCGTCGAAGTCCACCCAGGTCGCTCCGGCCGTGCGGACCAGCACCTCGCCCGTGTAGGCGCCGAAGCCGCGGAGCGTGGGGGTGACGGCCTGGAGGGGCGGCTGCTCGCCGCGGATCGCCTCGATGACGCGGTCGACCAGGCCGAGGCTGGCCGGGGAGTAGTCGAGCCTGACGCGGGAGCCCTCCCTGGCCATGGACACGACATCCGCGGCGAGACGAGGACCCAGAACCGTCGCCGGTGGATTGCTCACGTCCTGCTTCATCGTGCCCCTTCGCTCCGTCGTCCCCGTCCGCGTGTGACGCGTGTGGCTACTGAGTGGGGCGCGGCGCGCCGCGAAAGCGTTACACCGGGCGGCGGAGGCGACGGGGCCCCGTGGCGCGGACGCGCTTAGGCTGCGGGCATGGCGAACGCGACCGTACGCGAGTGGTACGAGGAAGAGGGCTGGGGCGTGCTGGACTGCCCCGAGACGCCCGGGGGGTGCTTCGCCCACTACAGCGACATCGAGATGAACGGCTTCCGCACCCTGTCCGCCGGCCAGTCGGTGGCCCTGGAGTGGGAGGCGCCCGGATTCGCGCAGGACGGGTACGACTACCGCGCCCTGCGGGTCGTCCCGAAGGGCTGAGCGGACCCGCGGGTCAGCCCACGTCCCACAGGAAGCGGTGGGTGTGGATGCCGAAGTACGGGAAGGTGTCCACCCCCGCAACCCCTTCGACGGCCCTGACGACGTCGTTGACGAAGTCCAGCAGGTCGGACGGGCCCGGGCAGACGACCTCGGCGAAGAGGGCGTAGGGCCCGGCGGTGAGGACCGCGTAGACGACCTCGTCCCGGGCGGCGAGCGTGTCCGCGACCGCGCGCGGGTCGCCGTCCACGCGGACGCCGAGGAGCGCCATCGCCTGCCCGCCCATGGCCATGGGGTCGGTGACGCCCACGACCTGCACGACCTTGCCGTCGATGAGCCGCTGCAGTCGCTGGCGGGCGGCGGACGGGGAGAGCCCGACCTTCGGGCCGAGGTCCGCGTAGGGGATGCGGCCGTCGGTCTGGAGTTCACGGAGGATGGCGCGGTCGATGTCGTCCACGGGGCTCAGCCTGCCAGTTCGGCCAGCGCACCGGCGAAGAGGGCGGTGTGGGTGTCGACGTCGGCCTCGGTGGTGGCCGGGCACATCAGGGCCATGTTGTGGAACGGCGTCATGAGGATGCCGCGGTTGGCCAGCCACAGGTGCAGGAAGTCCTCCAGCTCGGGGTCGGAGACGGCCGCCGACTCGGTGCCGTCGCGCGGCGCCGGTGCGGCGAAGCGGTATTCCGTACGGGCGCCGAGGCGGCTGACGGACCAGGGCAGGCCGTGCGCGGCGACGGCGTCGGCGACGCCCCGCTCGAAGCGGGCGGCGAGGGCGGACATGCCGGTGAACGCCTCGTCGGTGAGGACGTGTTCGAGGGTGGCACGCATGGCGGCGACGGACAGGGCGTTGCCCGCGAGGGTGCCGCCGACGCCGCCCATGTCGACCAGGTCGAGGTCGCCGCGGGACAGCAGGCGGTCGGCGAGGTCGGCGGAGAGGCCGTAGGCACCGGCCGGTACGCCGCCGGCGATGGCCTTGCCGATGGTGAGGATGTCGGGGTCGAGGTTCCAGGTGGCGGTGGCGCCGCCCGGCCCCGCGGAGAAGGTGTGGGTCTCGTCGTTGATCAGCAGGACGCCGTGCCGGCGGGTGATCTCGCGGACGCCCGCCAGGTAGCCGGGCTCGGGCAGCACGATCCCGATGTTGGTGAGGGCGGGCTCCATCAGGACGGCGGCCACGTCCCCGTGGGCGAGCTCCCGTTCCAGGCCCTCCAGGTCGTTGAACTCCGCGACACGGCTGGTCAGCGTGACGTCGCAGGGCGCTCCGACGTTGCCGGGGCGGCTCGCCCCGCCGCGCCCGCCGGGGCCGGTGACGATCAGGGACTCGTCGACGCTGCCGTGGTAGCAGTAGCTGTTGAAGAGGATCTTCTGCCGTCCGGTGACGGCCCGGGCGAGCCGGATCGCCCAGCGGTTGGCGTCCGTGGCCGTCAGCGAGTACGACCAGCGGGGCAGCCCGAAGCGGCGGGCCAGTTCGGCGCCGACCCACTCGGCGTCCTCGGTGGGGAGCATCGCCGTGGCGCCGCCCTGCTCGCGGTAGCGGCGCTCGATCGCGGCGGCGACGGGCTCCGGGGAGTGCCCGGCCATGGCGCCGGTGTCGCCGAGGCAGAAGTCGACGTACTCGTGGCCGTCGATGTCGGTCACACGGGCGCCGCGGGCACCGGCGAGGTACCGGGGGAAGGCTCCCGCGTTCTTGTTCATCCAGGTCATCGGCACCCGGCCGAAGAGGTGGTCGGCCGCCTCGTACGCGGCCCGTGACTTCGGGTTGCGGGCGGCGGCCTCGGCGGTCTCCCGGACGAGCAGTTCCTTCAGGCGGGTGCGGTCGACGGACATGGGGCCTCCTCGGCGACGGACGGCTCCGACCATACGCGTGATTCCATTGTCAATCCATCCCCCGGCGCCAGATTCGATCGTGCGAGCTATCGAATCTCCATCCGACGGTCAGCGCGAGGGCCACACGCACCTGCCGGGCGGAGCCGGCGGCCCGGCCGGAGATCCGTCACGGCCGTAGCGGGTGCGCCCGCCGGGGACCGGTGCCAGGGTGGCTGGTGTCGGTCGGTGGACGGACGGCAGGGAAAGGCGGCGATGGCCATGGCGGGACACCCGCACGCCATGCTGGTCCACAAGGTGTACGCGGCGCTCACCCGGGGCGACATGGACGCACTGGCCGGACTGCTTGCCGGGGACGCGGCCCACCACTCCCCCGGCGACCATCCGCTCGCCGGTCACTACAAGGGCCGGGACGAGATCATCGGCTACTACCGCAGGCTCGCCGAGGAGACCGACGGCAGCATGCGGGTCCAGTTGCGGCAGGTGCTCGTTGACGGCCGGGGCCACGCGATGTCCCTCCACCACCTCACGGCCGAGCGCGGGGGCGGCTACCTCGACCAGCCGGGCGGCATCGTGTTCCGCATCGTCGGCGACCGGATCACGGACCTGGACGAGTGCGTGGGCGACCTCGACGCCGCCAACCGCTTCTGGTCCTGAGCGGGCAGGCGCCCCGGGGCCCGGTCCCACGCGGTGACGGGGAAGACCTGCACGCTGTTGCTCACCATCGACCGCAACGGCTCCGGCTCTCCGCGCGCGACGGCCGCCCGCAGGGCCGGGAAGCGTGCGAACAGCGCGGGCAGCGCGATCTCCGCCTCCAGGCGGGCCGGCGCGGCGCCCAGGCAGTGGTGCGGCCAATACCCGAAGGTGAGGTGGCGGCCGGCGGGGCGGGTGACGTCGAAGCGGTCGGCGTCGGGGCCGTGCCGCTCCGGATCGCGCGTCCGGATGCGGCGCAGGAGGCGAGGAAGGCGTCGCCCCGGGGGATGACGGTGTCCCCGACCGGGATGTCTGCGACCGCGGGCGCAGCGGGAACTGGCCCACGGGCGAGTCCCGGCGCAGGGTCTCCTCGGCGACCGCGCTCCAGCTCGCCCGGCCCGGCCGGACGAGGTCCAGCTGCCCGGGGTGGTCGAGCAGCGCCCGTACGTACAGCGCACGCTGGTCGGCGACGACGTCCTGCGGCCCGGTGGCGCTGCTCACCAGTGAACGAGAGAGCCGGTGGCACTCGTCGTGCCGCTCCCGGGGCAGCCCGAGCAGTTCGCAGACGACCCGCATCGGCAGCGGGTAGGCGAAGTGGGCGCGCAGGTCCGCGGGCCCGCCCCGGCGAGGGCGGCGGCGAGGCCGTCGAGCAGTTACGCGGCGAGCGCCTCGACGCGCGGCCGCAGCGCGGCGACCCGGCGCGGAGTGAAGGCCTGGGCGACCAGGCCCCGCAACCGCCGGTGGTCGGGGCCGCCGGAGGTCATCATGCCCGGCATGGTGACGAAGGTGATCAGCGGCCAGCCCTCGGGGACCTCGCCCTCGGCGAGGGCGCGCCAGTGGCGGGGGTCCTTGGCCGTGCGCGGATCCGCCGGCAGTTTCCTGCAGCAGGTCGTGGCGCGTGACCGCCCAGGCGGGGACAGCACCGGGGAGCTCGACGCGCGCGACCGGGCCGAGGGCGCGCAGGGCGGCGTTCTCCCCGTGCTGGTCGCGGCCGAGCGGGTCAAGGCGCAGCGGCGCGGGCTGAGTTGTCATGGACGGCATCGTGGCGTGCGCCCGCGGGCACGCGGGACCCCGCGCCACACCACCCCCCGCTCCCCCACCCTCCCCTTCCCCGATACCCCTAGGGGGTATAATTTGGTGGTGGGTGGACGGCACGGTGCCCGACGCCGTTCACCGGAACACGCACAGAACGCACGAGGAGAACCCATGTCTGTCAGCTACAGCGTCTCCGGGATGAGCTGCGGTCACTGCGAGTCCGCGGTCAGCAAGGAGGTCTCGACCCTCCCCGGTGTGATCGGCATCACGGTGGACGCCAAGACCGGCCTGCTCACCATCGACTCCGACGCCCCCCTGGACGAGGAGGCCGTCCGCGCCGCCGTGGACGAGGCGGGCTACGAACTGGTCGGCCGGGCATGACCGTCCCGGATCAGCAGCAGGTCACCCCGCGGATCGCCGCGCAGGCCGCCCCTGCGGGCGTCACCGAGCTCGAACTCGCGATCGGCGGGATGACCTGCGCCTCGTGCGCGGCCCGGATCGAGAAGAAGCTCAACCGGGTGGACGGCGTCACGGCCACCGTCAACTACGCCACCGAGAAGGCCAAGGTGGCGTTCGGGGACGGGATCGGCGTCGGCGACGTGATCGCCATCGTCGAGTCCACCGGTTACACCGCCGCGCTCCCCGCCCCGCCGGTCACCGACGCGTCGCGGGAGGAACCGGAGTCCGCGCCGGGCGAGCTCACGGCGCTGCGGCAGCGGCTGCTGACCGCCGTCGTGCTCGCCGTGCCCGTCATCGCGATGGCCATGGTCCCGGCCCTGCAGTTCCGCAACTGGCAGTGGCTGTCGCTGACCCTGGCCGCGCCGGTCGTGGCGTACGCGGCATGGCCCTTCCACCGTGCGGCGTGGACAAACCTGCGGCACGGCGCCACCACCATGGACACGCTGATCTCCATGGGCACGCTGGCCTCCTTCGGCTGGTCGGTCTGGGCGCTCTTCTTCGGCGACGCGGGCGTGCCGGGCCTGACGCACCCCTTCGAGCTGACCGTCGCCCAGGGGCACGGCTCCGCCAACCTGTACCTGGAGGTCGCCTCCGGCGTCACCGCCTTCATCCTGGCCGGGCGCTACTTCGAGGCCCGTTCCAAGCGCCGGGCGGGCGCCGCGCTGCGCGCCCTGATGGAACTGGGCGCCAAGGACGTCGGCGTGCTGCGCGGCGGGCGCGAGGTGCGCGTCCCCACGGCCGAACTGGCCGTAGGCGACCTGTTCGTGGTGCGGCCGGGCGAGAAGGTGGCCACCGACGGCCTCGTACGGGAGGGCACCTCGGCGGTCGACGCCTCGATGCTCACCGGCGAGTCCGTACCGGTCGAGGTGGGGCCGGGCCGGGCCGTCACCGGAGCCACGGTGAACGCCGGCGGCCGGCTGGTCGTGGAGGCCACCCGGGTCGGCGCCGACACCCAACTGGCCCGGATGGCCCGCCTGGTGGAGGACGCCCAGAACGGCAAGGCGGCGGCGCAGCGCCTCGCCGACCGGATCTCCGCGGTGTTCGTCCCCGTCGTCATCGGGCTCGCGCTCGCGACCCTCGGCTTCTGGCTCGGCAACGGCTCGGGCCCCACCGCCGCCTTCACCGCGGCCGTCGCCGTGCTGATCATCGCCTGCCCGTGCGCGCTCGGACTGGCCACGCCCACGGCGCTGATGGTCGGCACCGGACGGGGCGCGCAGCTCGGCATCCTCATCAAGGGACCCGAGGTCCTGGAGACCACCCGGCGGGTCGACACCATCGTGCTGGACAAGACCGGCACGGTCACCACCGGCGCCATGACCCTGACCGCCGTCCACCTGGCCGAGGGCGAGCGGGAGGACGAGGTGCTGCGCCTGGCCGGCGCCCTGGAGCACGCCGCCGAGCATCCCATCGCCCGCGCGGTCGCCCGGGCGGCCGAGGAGCGCACCGGCCCGCTGCCCGGCGTCACGGGCTTCCGCGCGCTGCCCGGACTCGGCGTCCAGGGCACCGTCGACGGCCACGAGGTCACGGTGGGCCGCCAGGAACTGCCCGAGCCGCTCCCGGCGGGGCTGGCCCGCGCGAAGGCCGAGGCCGAGGCCCGGGGCAGCACGGTGGTCACGGCCGCCTGGGGCGGCCGGGCCCGTGCCGTGCTCGTCGTCGCCGACGCCGTGAAGCCGACCAGCGCCGACGCCGTCCGCATGCTGCGCGGACTGGGCCTCACCCCGGTGCTGCTCACCGGCGACAACGAGGCGGTGGCCCGGGCCGTCGCCGCCGAGGTCGGCATCGACGCCGCCGATGTGATCGCGGACGTCATGCCGGAGGACAAGGTCGCCGTCGTGGCCCGGCTCCAGCGGGAGGGCAGGTCCGTCGCCATGGTCGGCGACGGGATCAACGACGCTGCCGCGCTGGCCCGCGCCGACCTCGGGCTCGCCATGGGCACCGGCACGGACGCCGCCATCGAGGCGAGCGACCTGACCCTGGTCCGGGGCGACCTGCGGGTGGCCGCCGACGCCATCCGGCTGTCCCGGCGCACCCTGGGCACGATCAGGGGCAACCTCTTCTGGGCCTTCGGCTACAACGTGGCGGCCCTGCCGCTCGCCGCCGCCGGGTTGCTCAACCCGATGATCGCGGGCGCCGCGATGGCCTTCTCCTCGGTCTTCGTGGTCGGCAACTCGCTTCGCCTGCGCGGGTTCCGTCCGCTCGCGCGCTGACCCCCACGGCCGCCCCCGGGGCCGTGGGGGGCGGCCACCGGCCGTGGGGCGGTCACTCGCCGTCGGTGTCCAGCAAGGCGGCGATGACCGCGTCCATGTCCAGGTGGCGCAGTTCCTGCCCGGGCGGCACGGCCTCGTACACCCGGGCCAGGAAGCTCCGCAGACCGGAGGTGCGCACCTCCACGAGTGCGGTGCCCTCGTCGGTGCGGAACTCGATCGCGGTGTGCTCCGGCCCGTTCGGCCGGATGTGCACGTCGCCCTCCCCGGCGGGCTCGTACAGGCCCGTGGTGAGCAGCCCGCGGGCGAAGACCCAGGTCACCTCGGCGCCGTCGAGGGAGACCTCCGCGGGGAAGGTGATCCGGGCGGCGAGCGGGTCGTCGCGGCGGTAGCGCAGGGTCGCGGTGATCTCCCGGCCCCGGGGCCCCGAGCGCGGGGTGCGCAGACGGGCCCTGACGATGTGGTCGATGTCGGTCAGCATGGCCTTCCTCGGCAGGCGGGCGGTGCGCTCCGGATGCGTTCCGGTCCACCGGGAGAGCGCCGACGGCCGCTGTCCTTACGCGACTTCCGGCTCCGATTGCGTGATGTACGTCACAGGCGTCCGGAGTCGCTGTCGGTGGGCCGTGCCACGATGAGCCATGGACGCACGACGAACGGTGGGGGCGCAGGAGCGGCGGCGGCGCATGGCGGTACGGCACCGGCTGACGCCGGAACGGCGGGCCGCGACCCCCGAAGAAGTCACCGAGTCGCTGGTGGCGCTGCACGGCACGGACCCGGCGACGGTCTACGTGTCGGCCGCCGCCAGGATGCACGAGCCCGGCGCCGCGGCCCTGGACCGGGCCCTGTACGAGGACCGGAGCCTGACCCGGCTGCTCGCGATGCGGCGGACGATGTTCGTGGTCACCACCGCCTCGGCGCCGGTGGTGCTCTCCGCGGCGGCCCTGGCGATCGCCGCGCAGGAGCGGCGGAAACTGCTCAAGCACCTGGCCGACGGCGGCGGCTGGGACGAGCGGTGGCTGGCGGAGCTGGAGGAGTCCGTGCTCGCCGCCCTGACCGGACGCGGCGAGGCGACGGCCGCGCAGCTCGCCTCCGACGTGCCCCGGCTGCGCGAACAGGTCGTGGTGGCACGCGGCAAGCCGTACGAGGCCACCCAGGCGGTGTCGACACGCGTCCTGCGGGTGCTGGCGGCGGAGGGCCGGATCGTCCGCAGACGGCCGGTGGGCGGCTGGACGAGCAGTCAGTACCGGTGGGCGCCGGGCACGGTGATCCGGACGCCGCCCACCGCGGAGGCGCGCGTCGAGCTGGTGCGCCGCTGGCTGGCGGCGTACGGCCCGGGCACGGAGGCCGACCTGAAGTGGTGGACGGGCTGGACGCTGACCGAGGTCCGCAAGGCCCTGGCGGCGCTCGGCACCGAAGAGGTCCTGCTCGACGGGGAGACCGGCCACGTGCTGCCGGGCGACGGCGACCCGGTCCCGCCGGCACCACCGTGGGCGGCGCTGCTGCCCGCACTGGACCCGACGCCGATGGGCTGGCAGCGGCGCGACTGGTACCTGCCGCAGGACGAACGGGAACGGGCGGCGCTCTTCGACCGCTCGGGCAACATCGGCCCGACCGTGTGGTGGAACGGCCAGGTCGTCGGCGGCTGGGCGCAGCGCGCCGACGGCGAGGTCGTCCACCGGCTCTTCGGCGACCCGGGCCGCGAGGCCGTCGCCGCGATCGAGGAAGAGGCCGCGCGACTGCGGGGGTGGCTGGACGCCGTCCGCGTCACGCCCCGCTTCCGCACCCCGCTGGAGCGCGAGTTGTCGGCCCGGGCGGCTTCGGTGTCCCCGGCGGCCTCGACGGCTTCACCGGCCTGAAACACCGTCACCCCGGGTATGCCGCCCATGACGCCCGGTGACCGGCCGGGCGCGGACCGGGCGGAGGTGGACCGATGGAACAGGTGGCCGTGTTCTGCGGCAACTGCGACTGCGGCTGTCCCACGCTGTACGTGGACGCGACGGCGCCGGCTGACCAGCGGGTCGTGCTGACCGACGACTTCGGGCAGCGGGTGCGGATGAGCGCCGAGCAGTTCCGCTCGCTGGTCGAGGAGGCGAAGGCGGGCCGGCTGGATCACGTGTAGCGGTCCGGCCGGCCCGTCCATCCGATCGCCCGCGCACCGCGGGCGGGGGCCGACCCGGGTCAGGCGACCCGGGTCAGCTTCGAGCCGAAGGAGGGCTCGACGAGGGCCGACTCCAGCACGACCGGGACCCGGATCATGCTGTCGCCCTTGCCGACGACGAGCTCACCGACCTGGTCACCTGCCTGCGCCGAGTGCGGCAGACCCCCCTTGCCGGTCTCCACCGAGATGTCGACCTTGAGGCCCGTCCAGCCGATCGCGGTGACGTCCTTCCCGGCCACCACCGGGGTGCGGCCGCCGAGGCCGTCGTCGACGTAGCCGACGACGTCGCCCTTCTTGATGATCGTGGCCGAGGCGAGCGCGTCCCGCGTGCCGTCGATCAGGGTGCTGCTGCGGCTGAGGACCGTGTCGATGATCGGCGCCTTCTGCTGGTCGAGCATCGCGCCGACGATCAGCTGCTTGGTGCCGCCGATCGTGCGGTAGGCGGCGAAGAGCAGGTTGCCGCCGGCCTTGGTGCTGGTGCCGGTCTTGATGCCGACGATGTCGTGGTAGCCGGCCAGCTGGTTGTAGTTCTTCTGGTCGTCGCCGTTGATGTCCGTGTACTGGATCTTGGTGGCGATCTCCGCAAAGACCTCGTCCTTCATCGCCGCGTGCCCCAGTTTGACCTGGTCGCTCGCGGTGCTGACGGTGGTCGCCTCCAGCCCGCTCGGGTCGGTGTAGGTCGTGTCGTCCATCCCGAGTTCCTTGGCGGCGGCGTTCATCTTCTTCACGAACGCCTCCTCCGATCCCGCGTCCCAACGGGCCAGCAGTCGCGCGATGTTGTTGGCGGAGGGCAGCATGACGGCCTCCAGCGCCTCGTACTCGCTGAGCTTCTGCCCGGCGGTGACGGGGACGACGGACTCCGACTCCTGCACGCCGCTGTGGTACTGGTCCTCGGCCTTCTGGTCGACCTCGACGGCCTCGCCCTTGCCGCCCTTCTTGATCGGGTGGTCGCGCAGGATGACGTAGGTCGTCATCACCTTGGCGACGCTCGCGATCGGCGTCGGCACCTGCTCGCCGAACTCGCCCATGCGGCCCAGTCCCTCGGCCTCGACGACGGCCTGGCCCTCGCTGGGCCACGGGAGCGCGAGTTCGTCGCCCTTGAAGGTGTACGAGGTCTCGGCGGTCAGGTCCAGCTCCGGCTCGGGCAGCGGGCGCAGCGCCTGCGCCACGCAGAAGGCCACGATCAGCAGCAGGACCAGCGGGGTCCAGATCTTGATCCGCCGCACGGTCGTGCGCAGCGGCGTCTGCGGCGGCGGCGGCGTGTTCGTCAGTTCCGCCAGCAGCCGCAGCGGCTCGTCGGGGTCGGGGGGCAGCGGCATCTGCTTCGTCCGCGAACCGCCGCCGGGCTCCGTGGTCCGCGGGGTCTCCACGGGCGCCGGGGCCTGCGGGACCACGGCCGGGCGGTCGTCGGTCCGCAGCGGGACAAACGTTCCGCTCGGCCGGGAAGGCGCCTTGACGGGCGCGGACGCGGAGGGCGCGCGCAGCGTCAGGGTGCCGTCCCTGACCGGCGTGCCGCCGCCCTCGGTGCGGGGCGCGCGCAGCGTGAGCGTGCCCTCCCCGGCCCTGGGGCCGTCGTGTCCGCCCCCGGACGCCTCGCGCGCCCCGGGTCCGCCCTTGACGTCTCCGGGGCCCTGTGAGGGGCCCTCAGCGTCGTCGTCCTCGTCGTCGCCCTCGTCGTCGCCCTCGTGGTCGTCCGAGGGGGTGGCGTCGCGGGACTCCCCGGGAGCGTCCTGCGTTGAGTCGTCCGGGGTCTCCTCGCCCGCGTCGCCGGCGTCGTCGTCCCCGGGCTCCGCTTCGGCGTCCGCCCCGGCCCGCTCGTCCGTCCCCGCGGAAGGCTCCTCGCCGGCCCCGGTCTCCCCGGCGGCGGAAGGTTCCTCCGGCTCGGCCCCGGAGTCCGCGGACTCCTCGGGCTCCTCGGGCGCCTCGGTGTCCTCCGCGTCCACCGCGTCCGCGGGCTCCTCCACGGGCGTCCCGCCGGCGGTGGGTTCCGCGGCGCCGTCCTCGGCGGCCGCGTCCTCGGTGCGGTCCTCCTCGGTCCGGCCCTCGGGGCCGTCCTCGGTGCCGGCTTCGGCCTCCGCCTCGTCCCCGGCCTCGTCCCCGGCCGCGTCCTCGCCTCCGTCCGTCCCGGATTCCTCCGCGCCCGCCTCCTCGGCGACTGCGTCGTCGGTACGGGATTCCGCATCGTCCCCCGCGCCGTCGGCCGGAGGGGCGTCCTCCGCGTCCGGCGTAGCGTCCTGCGGCTCGCCGTCCACGTCCGCTCCGTCATCCGGCGTAGCGGAAGCACTCCGATCCGGCTCCGGCACGCCCTCCGCTTCGGGCGGCTCCGGCGCGAACTCCGGGTCTCCGGTGGCCGGTTCCGATGCGCCCCGGGGCGCTCCCACGACCCCGCGGAAGACCGACAGCCTCGGATCCACCGCCCCGCCTCCGGTCGCCTCCCCCGACAACTCCTGCTGCTCCGCCCTGCCGGGGGACTCGCCCGCCACCGGACCTCCTCCACACTCGTGCGGTGCGCCGCCGCGGCGCCCCGCTCACCCTTACACCAGTTTCCAGGCCCCTGCTGTGAAGCCGCCGTGGGACCCGCCGTGGGACGCCGACGGCCCCCCGCGAGCCACCGCCGCCCTCGGTGCTAGACGAGAACGACATATGAGTCGGTTCCCGCACGAACGGGCAAGGCGCTCTCGACAGGCCGGTGTGAGAGGCGTCACCCTGTCATTCATCCACGCGGGGAGGCATGGATGGGCAGGAGCCGCAGAACACTTCCGGAGGAGCTACTGCTTCTCGCCTTGGACCCGGCCACGGGTACCACGGCGCAGCCGCAGTCGCTCGACCTCGGTCTTGCCGGGGCACAGCTAGTGGAGCTGGCCCTCGCAGGACGGATAGCCCCTGACGGGGATCGTATCGCCGTGGTGCACCCACGGCCGACAGGAGATCCGACCCTGGACTCCGCGCTCGAACTGCTGCGCCGTCGTGGCAGCCCCGTGCGCGCCGTCCACTGGATCGGCGGGCCCCGCCTGGGGCTGCGCCAGACGTATCTCACGCATCTGGAACGGTGCGGCATGGTGCACGCCGTGCCGGGGCAGATGTGCGGGGTGCTGCCGACCACGCGCTATCAGGCGACCGACAGCGAGGTCAGCCGGGAGATCAGGGCCCGGCTGGACAGTGCGATCCGCACCGGGGTGCCACCGGACCCGCGGACCGCCGCGCTCGCCGCGATCGCCCATGCCGTGGGGCTCGGCAAGCACCTGTACCCGGGCAACGAAGGCCGGTCGTCCCGATCGCGGCTCCGTGACCTGATCAGGTACGACCCCATGGGCGGCCTCGTCGCGCACGCCGTGATGGACGTGCAGAACGGTGCCGCCGCGCAGCCGAAGCGCGCCCCCGCCCAGGGGCGTCCGGCGGCGGCCAGGGCGACGGGCCACGGCATGGTCCGCGCCGGCGTCCGCTGACCCGGGGTGTCCGGCGGCAGGGCCCGGACACCGTGACGACCGCGATCCCATCGCAACCGCCGCGCGCGGGGCGGCGACCGGCACCGGCCGGCCGCCGCCCCGCGCGTTGCCGTTTGTCCGCTCTTTCGACGAGCGCAGCATATGACCAATTCCCAGCGGTGGGATGACCGATAGTGGCACTCTGCTGACCAGCAGTACATATCTGCAGAGAACACGGACCAGTCCGGAATCCGGAGGTGCACATCCCGTGGCCGCCAACGTCAATCCGACCGTCAGGCGACGCCGACTCGGCTCGGAACTGCGCAAGCTGCGCGAGCAGAAAGGGATGACCGCGGAGGAGGTCGCCGCACGGCTGCTGGTCTCCCAGTCGAAGATCAGCAGGCTGGAGAACGGACGCCGGAGCATCAGCCAGCGCGACGTGCGCGACCTGTGCAGCGTGTACGGGGTCGAGGACAGCCGCCTCGTCGACTCCCTGATGAACATGGCGCGCGAGTCCCGGCAGCAGGGCTGGTGGCACGCCTTCGGCGACGTCCCCTACAGCGTCTACATCGGCCTGGAGACCGAGGCCGAGTCCCTGCGCGTCTACGACTCCCTGGTGGTGCCGGGCCTGCTGCAGACCCGCAACTACGCCTCGGCCGTCATCGAGGGGACGCTCCCCGAGGCCACGCCCGAGCAGATCGAGAAGCGGATCGAGATCCGGCTGCGGCGCCAGGAGCGCGTCACCGACCCGGACTCGCCGCTGCGCTTCTGGGTGGTGATGGACGAGTCCGCGCTGCGCCGTGTCGTCGGCACCAAGGACGTGATGCGCGAACAGCTGGAGTACCTGGCCCAGATGAGCACCCAGGCGCACGTCACGGTCCAGGTCCTGCCGTACGACGCCGGGGCCCACCCCGGCATGTCCGGCAACTTCGCGATCCTGGAGTTCGCCGACGCCACCGACTCCAGCGTCGTCTACATCGAGGGCGTCACGAGCGACCTGTACCTGGAGAAGCCGACCGACGTGCACGGCTACAGCGTGATGTACGAGCACCTGCGGGCCCAGGCGCTCAGCGCGGAGCAGAGCCGGCAGTTCATCGCGGACGCCGCGAAGGAGTACGCACGCTGACCCCCCGGCGGGAATGCCGCAGAGTACACCTGCGTCCCGTGAGGCGGAAGACCTCCTGGAATATGCCACCCGTAGGGGGTAATAGCCGCTGTGGGCAGTGATGTTGGCGAGTAGCTTCGATCACGTCAGAGCTGCACAAAAAAGAAAGCTCGGAGCGATCATGGCTATTCAGCTCGGAAACACCAGGGCGTGGACCAAGTCCACCCGTTCCCAGGGAAATGGCGCCTGCGTCGAGGTGGCCTCCCGTACGACGTCGGCCGTCGACGTCCGCGACTCCAAGGACCCCGACGGCCCGACGCTCGCCTTCTCCCCCGAGGCCTGGGCGGCGTTCGTCGCGGACGTCGGCCACGGGACGTACGACCTCGACTGAGCACCGACGCAGTATCCGTACGGGCCCTCTCGACCGGCACGCCGTCCTGGCCGAGGGGGCTCACTGCCACCCCGGCGCCCTACCCCCGCAACCGGTCGACGTAGGTGTCGGTCCCGGGCACCGTGGGGACGAAGGGCGCGACGAGTTCGACCCGGCCGAGCCCCGTGCCGGCCACCTCGGCGTCCAGCCCCGTGAAGTGCTCCTCCCACACCTCGCGCGGGTCCCGCTGCAGGAACCACAGCAGGGTGAGCCGGGTGCCGACGCCCTCGACCTGCTTCACGTACGACATCCGCTCCAGCGGCAGCGGCGTGGGACGGAAGACGGTCACCATCGCGGAGGGCGAGCCGGTCAGCCGCCGCGGCAGGTGGCGGTCGCGCAGCAAGCCGAGCAGCGCGTCGCACTCCTGCGGGGTGTCGGTGTCGACCACCTCGACGACCAGCCCCGCGTAGGGGTGGTCGAGCGCGTGGAAGTCCCGGGGACCGGCCGGCCCGTCTCGGTAGACGGTGACGGCGTGGTCCTGGAAGGCGGTGAAGACGTGGGTGCGGTCGTGGTGGACACGGGCGTCGCGGTTGAGGCGCCGGTTGATGGCGACGGTCCACTTCATGTGGTCCGCGTAGCGCCCGGCCGTGATCCAGTACACGGTGACGTAGCAGCCCTCGGTGACGGGCCGGGCCACCGCGGACTTCTCCGGGTAGCGCAGTAACTGCAGGTCGCGGGTGGCCACCCAGCGGCGCCCGGCGTACATCCAGGGCATGGCCATGGCACCGGCGATGAAATGGTCGTCCTCGTACCAGCGGTTGTAGGCGTACTCGTGGCCGGGGTGCGGCTCGACCATGGTGATGAGCGCGTGGCCGAGGCCGGGGCCGTACGGGCCGACGGAGGCCAGTTCGGCGTAGACCTCGCTGCGGGTGTCTTCTTCGGTCATGCATACGGTGTAGCTGACTGAGCGTCAGAAATGGAAGCCCGTGGCGACGCCCGACACATCTGTGTACGGTCCGCGAGATCACCCGCCCACAGCGAAGGAGCCCGTCATGCGTGCCGCCGTCCCCGGCCTCACCACCCGCGCCACCTCCGTCGGCGGCTCGCCGGTACGGGAGATCCTCGCGCTGACCGCCCGCCCGGAGGTGATCTCCTTCGCCGGCGGGCTGCCCGCCCCCGAGCTCTTCGACGCCGCGGCGATACGCGCCGCGTACGACCGCGTCCTCGCCGAGGCGCCCGAGCGGGTGCTGCAGTACTCCACCACCGAGGGGGACCCGGCGCTGCGCACGGCGGTCGCCGGCCGGCTCAGCCGGGCGGGACTGCCCACCGGCTCCGACGACCTGCTCGTCACCGGCGGCTCCCAGCAGGCCCTCGCCCTGGTCTCCACCGCCCTGCTGGAACCCGGGGACGTCGTCCTCGTGGAGGACCCGGGCTACCTGGCGGCGCTGCAGTGCTTCGCCTTCGCGGGCGCCCGCGTGGTGCCCGTCCCCTCCGACGCGGACGGCATCGACCCGACGTCCCTGGAACTGGCCGTCGTCCGGGAGAAGGCCAAGCTGCTCTACCTGGTGCCGACCTTCCAGAACCCCACGGGCCGCACGACGACCGACGAGCGCCGGCAGGCGGTCGCCCTGATCGCCGAACGGCACGGGTTGTGGATCGCGGAGGACGACCCGTACGGCGAACTGCGCTACGACGGCGAGGCGGAGTCGTGGATCGCCTCCCACGAGGCGGCCGCCGACCGTACGGTCCTGCTCGGCAGCCTGTCCAAGATCATGGCCCCCGGGATGCGGCTCGGCTGGCTGCGCGCCCCGGCCGCCCTGCGCCGGGCGTGCGTGGTCGCCAAGCAGTCCGCCGACCTGCACACCTCGACCGTGGACCAGGCCGCCGCCGCCCGCTACCTCGCCGACTCCGACCTCGACGCCCATCTGACCCGGGTCCGCGCCGCCTACCGGGAGCGGCGGGACGCCCTGCTGGCCGGGCTGCCCGGCGCGCTGCCCGAGGGCAGCACGTGGAACCGGCCCAAAGGCGGCATGTTCGTCTGGGCCCGGCTGCCCGCCGGTTACGACGCGACGGAGCTGCTGCCCCAGGTGGTGGCCCACGACGTGGCCTACGTGCCGGGGGCGCCCTTCTACGCGGGCGAGCCCGACCGTGCGGCGCTGCGGCTGTCCTTCGTGACGCACACCCCGGACGAGATCGGGGAGGGGCTGCGCCGGCTCGCCAAGGCCCTGGCCATCGCGGGCGGGTGAGCCTATTCTGACGATCCGTCAGTTCATCCGTCCGGGTGGAGGTGGTGGGCCGTGCTGCTGCGCGACAAGACCGTGGTGGTGTCCGGGGTCGGGGCCGGCCTCGGACAGCGCGTCGCCCAGGCCGTCGTCCGCGACGGCGGGAACGCGGTGCTCGGGGCCCGCACCGAGGCCCACCTCGCCAAGGCGGCGGACGAGATCGACCCCGGGGGCGCCCACGTCGCCTGGCGCTCCACTGACATCAAGGACGCCGCGCAGTGCGAGGCGCTGGCCGCCCTCGCGCAGGAGCGCTTCGGCGGGATCGACGCGGTCGTCCACGTCGCCGCCATGGACGGCCACTTCGGCGGTCTGGCCGATGCCGACTTCGAGACCTGGAAGACGGTACTGGACGTCAACCTGCTCGGCACGCTGCGGATGACCCGGGCCTGCCTGCCCGGTCTGCGCGGGCGCGGCGGCGGCTCGGTGGTCTTCATCGGGACCCAGTCCGCCGTGGCCGCGCCGTCTCAGGTGCGTCAGGCGGCGTACGCGTCCTCCAAGGGCGCGCTCACCTCGGCGATGTACTCGCTCGCCCGTGAACTCGGCCCGGAGCGGATCCGGGTCAACACCGTGCTGCCGGGCTGGATGTGGGGCCCGCCGGTCCAGGCCTACGTCGGCTTCACCGCGCACACCGAGGGCGTGCCCGAGGACGAGGTGCTGCACCGGCTCACCGACCGGATGGCGCTGCCGGAGCTGGCCACGGACGGCGACGTGGCGGAGGCCGCGGTCTTCCTGGCCTCCGACCGGGCGCGCGCGATCACCGGGCAGTCGCTGCTGGTGAACGCGGGCGAACTGATGCGCTGACAGGGACGGTCGGAGCCCCGGGCGGGCTCCGGTCGACGTGCGGTCGTTCCGGCGAAGTACCCGCTCATCGTGGGGCGCCGGGCAGGTTCACAACAACGTGAAGTAAGGTCAAGAACAAGTAAAATCGTTCTACTCGCTGATCGGTGTTCATGTCCTTGAACACCGATGGTATTGACCAGTCCCTTTCCAGGCGGTTCAATCTGGGGCGCCGCCCCGCGACGGACGTACCGGCGAAGTGCGCTCCCGTTCACAAGGCGGACCCCTGGAAGGGGCAACAACGCATGAACAGTCTCGACTGGGCCGTACTCGTCGGCTACTTCGGCGTGATGGTCGCCATCGGCCTGTGGTCCCACAAACGCGTCGACGACGTCAGCGACTTCTTCACCGCGGGCGGTCGCATGCCCTGGTGGCTGTCCGGCATCTCGCACCACATGTCCGGCTACAGCGCGGTCATGTTCACCGGGTACGCCGGCATCGCCTACACCTACGGCGTCACCTCGTACGTCACCTGGTCCTTCCCCATCGCCATCGGCATCGCCATCGGGGCCAACCTCTTCGCGCCCCGGCTCAACCGGCTGCGCTCGCGGCTGCACGTGGCCTCGCCGCTGGAGTACCTGAAGACCCGCTACAACGTCCCGACCCAGCAGGCACTCGCCGTCTCCGGCGTGCTGCTCAAAATCGTGGACGTGGGCGCCAAGTGGGCGGCGATCGCCACCCTCCTGTCGGTCTTCACCGGTGTCTCCCTCAACCAGGGCATCCTCATCACCGGCGCCGTCACGGCCGTCTACTGCACCGTCGGCGGCCTGTGGGCGGACGCCCTCACCGAGCTGGGCCAGTTCGTCATCCAGCTGCTGGCCGGCCTCGCCATGCTGGTCGCGGTGCTGGGCGAGATCGGCGGTATCAGCGGGCTGTGGACGGTCTGGGACAAGCTGCCCGACAACCACACCGCCCCGACCGCCGGCCCGTACACCCTGACCTTCCTGCTGGCGTACCTGTTCATCAAGACGTTCGAGTACAACGGCGGCATGTGGAACCAGGCCCAGCGCTACATGGCCACGAGCAACGCCCGCGAGGCCACGCGCTCGGCGCGGCTGTCGTCCGTGCTGTGGTTCGTCTGGCCGCTGATCCTGTTCTTCCCGATGTGGGTCGCCCCGCTGCTGGTGAAGGCGCAGAAGCCGGACGCGTCCGACTCGTACGCCCTGCTGACCGAGCAACTGCTGCCGCACGGCCTGCTGGGCCTGGTGGTCGTCGGCTTCTTCTCGCACACCATGGCCATGTGCTCCTCGGACGCCAACGCCATCGCCGCCGTCTTCACCCGGGACATCGCCCCGGTGCTGTCCAAGGCGGCGCGCGGCTGGAACGCGCGGGCCGGACTGCTCGCGGCGCGGCTCACCACCGTGGCCTTCCTCGCCCTGTCGATGGCGGTGGCCACCCAGGTCAACTCGCCGACCTTCAAGGACATCATCACCGTCGTCATCAAGTGGGTGGCCGGCCTGATGGGCCCGATCGCGATCCCGTTCATGCTCGGCCTGCTGCGGACGTTCCGCAGGTCCGGCCCGACGGCGGCGCTGGTCTCCTGGGCGGCGGGCCTGTTCGCCTTCTGGCTCACCAACTACGGCCTGGACGGGGTGCAGCTGCAGATCCAGATCGTGACGCCGCTCGCCGTCAGCCTCGTGCTGTACGTGCTCATCGGCCTCGTCAAGCCCGAGGACACCCCGGAGCGCGACGCGGTCCTGGCGCGGATCAACTCCGACGGGGACGGGGACGACGCGGCCGCCGCCGCGACCCTGCCCGAGGAGCCCGCGAAGGCCTGACGGCCGGGTCCCGGGGCGGGCCTTCACCCGCCCCGGGACCCGCCCGGGCGCCCGCCCGCTCACAGGACGTCGGCGAGCTCCTGCAGCAGCCGCCGCTTGGGCCGCGCCCCCACCAGGGACTTCACCGGCTCCCCCGACCGGAAGACCATCAGGGTCGGCATCGACAGGACGCCGTACGCCGCCGTCGCCTGCGGGTTGTGGTCCACGTCGAGCTGGACGACCTTCAGCCGGCCCGCCTCCTCGTGGGCGACCTCCGCCAGGACCGGGGCGATCTGGCGGCACGGCGGGCACCAGTCGGCGGTGAACTCCACCAGGACCGGCCCCTCGGCCCCCAGCACCTCCTCGGCGAACGTCGCCTCGGTCACCTCGGTCAGGCCCTCGATGTGCGTCGTCATCGCGTACTCCCCTCGTCTGCCTCGCAGCTGAACTCACAGCGCGGTTCGGAGGTGCCCCCGGCCGAGGCCAGCTCCGCGCGGACGAGCTGCGAGCCGAGCCGCTCGCGGAGCTCCCCCAGACGGTCGATGCACTCGTCGAGCTCGGCCAGCTTGCGCCGGTAGACGTCGATCGAGGCGGCACAGGAGTCACCCTCCGGGTGGCCGGCCCGCAGGCAGTCCACGAACGGCCGGGTGTCCTCCAGTTCGAAGCCGAAGGCGCGCAGCGCCTGGATCTGCCGGAGCAGTCGCAGGTCCTGCTCGTCGTAGGCCCGGTAGCCGTTGCCCGTGCGCCGGGCCCGCAGCAAGCCGAGCGACTCGTAGTGGCGCAGGGCGCGGGTGGTGGTCCCGGCCCGTTCGGCGAGTTCTCCGATCCGCATGCCCCCGACGGTAGACCTTGACGCGGACGTCAAGGCCAGCCCGGATATTCCCCGTCGGGGCCCGGCGGCCCGGTGATCCTCCCGACACCGCCGACTGACGTACGCCGCGCCTATCCTCGGAGGATGACCCACACTCCGCCCACCACCAACAGCATGCGCCGTGCCCTGAGGCGCGCCCGTGACGGCGTCGCGCTCGACACCGCGGAGGCCGCGGTGCTGCTCCAGGCGCGGGGGGCGGACCTCGCCGCCCTGACGGAGAGCGCGGCCCGGGTGCGGGACGCGGGCCTGGAGGCGGCGGGACGGCCCGGGATCATCACCTACTCCAAGAGCGTCTTCATCCCGCTCACCCGCCTGTGCCGGGACAAATGCCACTACTGCACCTTCGTGACCGTCCCCGGCAAGCTGCGGCGGGCCGGGCACGGGATGTTCATGTCCCCGGACGAGGTGCTGGAGATCGCCCGGCGCGGTGCCGAACTGGGCTGCAAGGAAGCGCTGATCACCCTCGGGGACAAGCCGGAGGAGCGGTGGCCGGAGGCGCGGGAGTGGCTGGACGCGCACGGCTACGACGACACCATCGCGTACGTGCGGGCGATGTCCATCAGGATCCTGGAGGAGACGGGGCTGCTGCCGCACCTCAACCCCGGGGTCATGAGCTGGACGGACTTCCAGCGGCTGAAGCCGGTCGCCCCCTCGATGGGCATGATGCTGGAAACGACGGCGACCCGGCTGTGGAGCGAGCCCGGCGGCCCGCACTACGGCTCCCCCGACAAGGAACCGGCCGTACGGCTGCGGGTGCTGGAGGACGCGGGGCGCAGCTCCGTGCCGTTCACCAGCGGGCTGCTCATCGGCATCGGTGAGACCTACGAGGAGCGTGCCGAGTCGCTGTTCGCGCTGCGCCGCGTCGCGCGGTCGTACCACGGCATCCAGGAACTGATCATCCAGAACTTCCGCGCCAAGCCGGACACCGCGATGCGCGGCATGCCGGACGCGGAACTGGACGACCTGGTGGCCACGGTGGCGGTCGCCCGGCACATCATGGGGCCGTCGGCCTGCCTCCAGGCACCGCCGAACCTGGTGGACGCGGAGTACGCCCGGCTGATCGGGGCCGGCATCGACGACTGGGGCGGGGTGTCGCCGCTGACCCCGGACCACGTCAACCCCGAGCGGCCCTGGCCGCAGATCGAGGAGCTGGCGGCACGCTCGGCGGAGGTGGGCTTCCGCTTGCGCGAACGGCTCTGCGTGTACCCGGAGTTCGTCCGGCGCGGCGAGCCGTGGCTGGACCCGCGGCTGCTGCCGCACGTGCGGGCGCTGGCCGACCCGGCCACAGGTCTGGCGCGCGAGGACGCCGAGGTCACCGGCCGTCCGTGGCAGGAGCCGGAGGAGGTCTTCACCGCCGCCGGCCGCACCGACCTGCACCGCACCATCGACACCGAGGGACGCACAGGCGACCGCCGGGAGGACTTCGACGAGGTCTACGGGGACTGGGAGGCGCTGCGCGAGCAGGCCGCCCCCGGGCTGGTCCCGGACCGCATCGAGGCCGACGTGCGCACCGCGCTGTCCGTGGCCGCCGACGACCCCACGAAGCTGACCGACGCCGAGGCGCTCGCGCTGCTGCACGCCGACGGGGCGGCGCTGGACGCGCTGTGCCGGATCGCCGACGACGTCCGCCGCGACGCGGTGGGCGACGAGGTCACCTACGTCGTCACACGGAACATCAACTTCACCAACGTCTGCTACACCGGTTGCCGGTTCTGCGCCTTCGCCCAGCGCCGCACCGACGCCGACGCCTACACCCTGTCCCTGTCCCAGGTCGCCGACCGGGCGGAACAGGCCTGGCAGCTCGGCGCCACCGAAGTCTGCATGCAGGGCGGCATCCACCCCGACCTGCCCGGCACCGCCTACTTCGACATCGCCCGCGCGGTCAAGGAACGCGTACCCGGCATGCACGTGCACGCCTTCTCCCCCATGGAGGTCGTCAACGGCGCCACCCGCACCGGCATGTCCCTCCGCGAATGGCTGAGCGCCGCCAAGGAAGCCGGCCTGGACTCCGTCCCCGGCACCGCCGCCGAGATCCTCGACGACGAGGTCCGCTGGGTCCTGACCAAGGGCAAACTACCCGCCGCCACCTGGGTCGAGGTCATCACCACGGCACACGAACTGGGCCTGCCCTCCTCCTCCACCATGATGTACGGCCACGTCGACCAGCCCCACCACTGGCTCGCCCACCTGCGCCTGCTCGCCCGGATCCAGCAGGAGACCGGCGGCTTCACCGAATTCGTCACCCTGCCGTTCATCCACACCAACGCACCCGTCTACCTGGCCGGCATCGCCCGCCCCGGCCCCACCCTGCGCGACAACCGCGCGGTCACCGCCATGGCCCGCCTCCTGCTCCACCCCCACATCCGCAACATCCAGACCAGCTGGGTCAAGCTCGGCACCGACGGCGCCGCCGAGATGCTGCGCTCCGGCGCCAACGACCTCGGCGGCACCCTGATGGAGGAGACCATCTCCCGCATGGCGGGCTCCGGTTACGGCTCCTACCGCTCCATCCGCGACCTGGTCGCCATCGCCGACGCCGCCGGCCGCCCCGCCCGCCAGCGCACCACCACCTACGGCGAAGTACCCGCAGAACGCATCGCCGCAGGCCTGGCCTCCGACGGCCACCTGCCCGAACTGCTGCCCGTCCTCGAGGACTGAGCCGGGGCGCGGCCCCCGGCCGCGCCCCCCGGCAACCTCTGCAAAAGAGTCCGAGCAACTCTCCAAAAGCGTCACACAGGCTGCGCACCTCCTTCGGGAGGTGTCGTTAGCGTTGCTGGCCGTCCCGCCCTGCACGGTGAACGTGCGCGCGGACCTGCCGCCGACGTCCCCCGGCGGCGTTGTCAGCAGAGAAAGACTCGGAGATGGACTACTGCTCCTCTTGCCGTCGGCATCTCAACGGGGCTCTCGTGTGTCCGGGGTGCGGCGCGTACGCACCCGACATAGCACCGCCCATGTGGCAGGGCCCGGACCCGGCCGCCGAACGGGAGCGGCTCCGCGACGCGGACTCCCCGGACGACCCCGACGGAACCGAACAGGACGACGCCGACCCGTCGCTGCAGGGTCGTGCGGCCCGGCGACGGCAGCTGGAACGCTGGAAGAAGAACCGGCGGCGCGCCGCGGCGGCCACGGCCGTGGCACTCGTCGGCGGCGGCCTCACCGTCGCGGCGCTGCCGCACGGCGGCTCCAAGAGCCGGGCCGACACGGCGGCGGCCGCGGAGACCCTGACCCCGGCCACCGCCCGCACCCTGCCGCTGTCCTCGATCCCCGCGCAGCCCGGCGGCGACGCCACGCACCGGCCCGGTCAGCGCGCACACCCCGCCACCACCGCGCCGCGCGGCGACGCGCCCCGCTCCGCGCCGACCGGGACGCGCACGACCGCGCCGGCGCACACCGCCCCGCAGGGCGACACCGGTCCCCGGGCCGGCACGGTCGCGGCCGTCCCCGCGCCCACGGACACCGCCCCCCACACCACCGCGCCCTCGTCCGCCCCCCATTCCCCCGCGGACGTCCCGGCCACACCCCCCACGACGACGGCGGCCCCCACGCCGCCGGCAACGAAGTCACCGATGCAGCTGTGCCTCCTGGTCCTCTGCGTCGGCTGACCGGAAAGGAACCCCACGTGCCAAGCAGCTACGCCGACCACGACCGCCGCCGCGTCCACGCCTGGCGGTTGTGGGGCGTCGGAGCCCTGACCGCGGTGCTCGCCGGCCTGCTGGCCAAGGCGGGCATCCTGGTCGCGCAGAGATTCCTGCTGCTGCCGCTCTTCGCCCCGCAGGGCTACGGGCTGTGGCGCGACGCCGCCGCCACCGCCTACGTCCTCGGGGCAGCGCTCGTCGCGCTCGCCGCGACGCTCCTGCTGCGCGTCCTCCTCACCACGACGCCCCGCGCCACGCTGTTCTTCGGCTGGATCATGGCCGGGCTGACCCTCTTCGCCGTGGTGATCCCGCTGGCCCTGCACCGCTCCAACGAGATGCTCGCCACCTGCGTGGTGAACCTCTTCATCGGGCTGATCGTCACCTCCCTGCTCGCGGGCGCGGCCCGCTGGGCACGGACCCGCGGCATCCAGGCCCCCCGGCCCGCGTGGCAGGGCCGCAACTGGTGACCCCCGGGCCCCGGCCCCTCGAAGGCCCCCGTTGCCACGGCAGCGGGGGCCTTCGCCGATGCGTGACCGACCACATTCCGGTCGTGACCGGAAGCCGACCGATCTGGGTCGATTACAGTGCTTGGTCGGGTCGAGCAGAGAGGCGTCGGACATGGTCGGGGCCATATGGGGGCGTGCCGAGCAGCAGGACTTCCGCAGCCGGGTACGCGGTTGTCTGCTCGGTGGTGCGATCGGCGACGCCCTCGGCGCCGGCGTCGAGTCCGACTCCCTGGCCGCCCTGCGGCAGGCGCACGGGAAGGACGGGGTCACCGACTACGTCCCGGCGTACGGGCGGCGGGGGGCCGTCACCGACGGCACCCAGATGACGCTGTTCACCGCCGAGGGCCTGATACGCGCCCAGGTGCGCCGCGACGCCGGGGCCTGGCACCCGCCCACCGACGTGCACCGGGCCCACCTGCGCTGGGCGGCCACCCAGAACGACTGGGGGCCCGACGAGCGCCGCAAGGACGCCGGCTGGCTGGCCCGCGAGGAGTGGCTGTACGCGCGCCGCGGCCCCGGGAAGGCCTGCCTGACCGGGCTCGGCGACGAGCGGATGGGCACCCTCGACGACCCCAAGAACCCGGACGCCAAGGGCTGCGGCGCGGTCGTACGGTCCGCGCCCTTCGGGCTGCTGGTCGGCTGGGAGCCGCAACTGGTGTTCCAGCTCGCCGTCGAGTGCGCCGCGCAGACGCACGGTCATCCCACCGGCGTCCTGGCCGCCGGGGCGTTCGCCGTCATCGTCCACGGCCTGGCCCGCGGCGAGGCCCTGGACGGCGCCGTGCAGCACACGCTGGCCCTGATCGCGGCGCGCCCCGGGCACGAGGAGACCTCCGTGGCACTGCAGGCCGCCCTCGGCGCCGTACGCCAGGGGCTGCCCGGCGCGGAGCGGGTGGAGTCCCTGGGCGCGGGCCGGACCGCCGAGGAGGCACTCGCCGTCGGCGTCTACTGCGCCCTGGTCGCCGAGGACGTCCGGCACGGACTGCTGCTGGCGGTCAACCACTCCGGGGACAGCGACTCCACCGGTTCGATCTGCGGCAACCTGCTGGGCGTGCAGCACGGCGAGACCGCCCTGCCCCCGGCCTGGACCGCGGAACTGGAGGGCCGGGGCACCGTCCTCCAGCTCGCCGACGACTTCGCCATGGAGATGACGCAGGGCCCCGCGCTGCACGGTCCCGGCGGCGCGTCCGCGGCGTGGCTGGAGCGCTACCCCGGCACCTGAGCGCCGGCCGAGGTCAGGTGTACTGCGCGTAGTCGTCGAGCGTGCGCAGCACGTCCGCCGTTCCCGCGGACGGCAGTTGCAGCACGACCTCCTCCAGACCCTGGTCCCGGTAGTACGCCAGCTTGCCCGGACTGGGGCGCACGGCGTACGGCACGACCTGGAGCGCCTTGGCGTCCCGGCCGGCGTCCTCCCACACCCGGCGCAGCCGCGGCACGCTCTCCGCCAGCCCGCCCCCGCCGATCGGCATCCAGCCGTCGGCGTACTCGGCGATGTGCGCGAACAGCGCGGGGCCCCCGGCGCCGCCGCACAGGATGCGGGGCCGCCCGCCCGACGCGGGCTTGGGCCAGGCGTGGCTGGCCGCGACCCGGCAGGACCCGCCCTCGTACGCGGTCGGTTCCGGCGCCCACAGGGCGTGCATGAGGGCCATCCGCTCCCGCACCAGTTCCCGGCGGCGCGGCCAGTCGACCCCGTGGTCGGCGGCCTCCTCGACGTTCCAGCCGAAGCCGACGCCGAGGGTGAACCGGCCGCCGGAGAGGAAGTCCAGGCTCGCGACCTGTTTGGCCAGCACGATCGGATCGTGCTGCGCGACCAGCGTGATCCCGGTGCCCAGCCGCAGCCGGTGGGTGACGGCTGCGGCGGCGGACAGGCCCACGAAGGGGTCGAGCGTGCGGCCGTACTCCGGCGGCAGCGGGCCGCCCATCGGCGCGGGGGTGCGGCGGCTGACCGGGATGTGCGTGTGCTCCGGGAGGTACAGGCCGTCGAAGCCGCGCTCCTCCAGTTCCCGGGCGAGCCGGACGGCGGGGACGGAGTGGTCGGTCAGGAAGATCGTCGTGGCGATCCGCATGGCGTCGTCGCACCTCCCGTGCTGTGGGCCAGTGTTATGCCCGTGCCGCGCGGCACGGACACCCGCGGCACGGCGTCCCGCCACGGGGGCGGCCCGGGGTCACACGCCCGTGGGGACCGTGCGGGTGTCCCGTCCGGAACGCAGGACCCGGCCGGGGACGGCCCCCGTGATCCCGTCGTCGCGGATCGTCTCCACGCCGCCCACCCGCACGCTGACCACGCCCCGGGCCCTGGAGTCCAGCCGCGGGCTGTCGCCCGGCAGGTCGTGCACGAGGGTGGCGGTGCCCGCGTCGATCCGCTCGGGGTCGAACAGCACCAGGTCGGCGTGGTACCCCTCCGCGACCCGGCCGCGCCCGCGGAGCCCGAACAGCCGCGCCGGGTCGTCGGTGAGCATCCGCACCGCCTTCTCCAGCGGGACCAGCCGGCGGCCGCGCAGGCAGTCGCCGAGGAACCGGGTGGTGTACGGCGCCCCGCACATGCGGTCCAGGTGGGCACCCGCGTCGGAGCCCCCGAGCAGCACGTCCTCGTGCTCCCAGGTGTTCCGGCGCAGCTCCCAGCTGTCCGGGTCGTTGTCGGTGGGCATGGGCCACAGCACCGTCCGCAACCCGTCGGCCGCGCAGATCTCGACGAGGGTGCGGAAGGGGTCCTGGCCCCGTTCGGCGGCGATGTCCCGCACGACCCGGCCGCTGACGCCGGCCCGCCGGTTCTCCTCGGAGTACGTGTCCCCGATGACGTACCGCCCGAAGTCGGCGAGCCGGCGGAAGACACCCGCCTCGGGGCTGCCGGCGCGCCGGAGCATCCCCGCGCGGACCTCGGGGTCGCGGAGCCGGGCGATGCGCTCGGGGACGGGCAGGGAGAGGATCTCGCCCCAGCCGGGGATGAGGTTGAGGGCGCAGAAGGTGCCGAGCGACATGTTCATCGGGGTCAGGATGGGCATCGTCAGCGCGACGACGCGGCCCCCGGCCTTGCGGGCCCGCTCGGAGGCCTGCAGCTGGCGGGGCACACGGTCCGGGACGGCCGCGTCGACGGTCAGCACGTTCCAGTTGAGCGGGCGGCCCGCGGCCACGGTCATGTCGACGAAGAGGTCGATCTCGTCGTCGGAGAAGGTGTCCAGGCAACCGGCGACGATCGCCTCGATCTGCGTGCCCTCGTGCTCCCCGACGGCCCGGGAGAGCGCGAGCAGTTCCGCGGGCCGGGCGTGCCGCGAGGCCACCGGGCGGCCGTCGCCGTCGGAGTGGGTGGCGGACTGGGTCGTCGACAGGCCCCAGCCGCCGGCCTCCATGGACTCGTGGAAGAGCCGCAGCATGCGGTCGAGCTGGTCCGGTGAGGGCTGCCCGCCGACGGCGTCGGGCCCCATGACGTAGCGGCGCAGCGCGCAGTGGCCCACCATGAAACCGGCGTTGACGGCGATCCGGCCCTCCAGGGCGTCCAGGTAGTCGCCGAAGCCGTGCCAGCTCCAGTCGACCCCGGACTCCAGGGCCTTCAGCGACATCCCCTCGACCTTGGACATCATCCGGCGGGTGTAGTCGGCGTCCTGCGGCTTGAGCGGCGCCAGGGTGAAACCGCAGTTGCCGCCGGCGACGGTGGTGACCCCGTGGTTCATGGAGGGGGTCGCGAAGGGGTCCCAGAACAGCTGGGCGTCGTAGTGGGTGTGCGGGTCGACGAAGCCCGGGGCGAGGACCAGCCCGGTCGCGTCCTCGGTGGTCCGTGCGGGCTCCTCGGTCCGGCCGGGCGGCGTGACCGTGACGACGCGGCCGTCCCGCAGGCCGACGTCGGCCGTACGGGCC
The DNA here is from genome assembly GCF_040613835.1 of Streptomyces sp. NPDC006207. Classification (NCBI taxonomy): domain Bacteria; kingdom Bacillati; phylum Actinomycetota; class Actinomycetes; order Kitasatosporales; family Streptomycetaceae; genus Streptomyces; species Streptomyces sp. NPDC006207. The sequence continues at coordinate 89,949 of NZ_JBEXSX010000002.1, forward strand.
GGGGCACCGGTGCCGTCGACGAGCGTCGCGCCGCGGATCAGGTGGTCGAGCATGCGTGGTCCCTCCTCCTGCTGGGGCCGCGGGCGGGCCGCCCGCCGCGCGGGTGTGGCCCCCGGCCGTCCCCGGGCGCGGCGGGCCGCCGCCGCGGTGCCGGTCCGGACGGGGGCCGGGCGGCGGTCCGGGAAGGCGCCGCCCTGTCGGTGGCCCGCGGCGTCACGCCGCCCGGCGGAAGCGGGTCGTCCGGTGCACCGGGTCCGTGTCGATCTTGGGGATGACGTGCTCCCCCACCAGCTTGATCGTGCGCATCGTGTCCTCGAAGGGGACGCCCACCGGCAGCCCGAACGACAGCTGGTCGGCCCCCGCGGACTCCCAGCGCTTGCACTGCTTGAGCGCGTCGTCCGGGTCGCCGCAGATCATCAGCTCCTCGTCGAGGAGCATCTCGATGAGCTCCTCGGTGTACGTCGGCAGCAGCTCCGGCCACTGCGGGATGTACTCCGGGCGCGGGAAGGTGTCGTGGTAGCGGAAGACCAGCGACTGCAGGTAGTTGAGGTTGCTGCTCGCGGCGACACGGATCGCTTCCTTGCGGGTCTCGGCGACGATCGCGGTGGTCGTCACCATGACGTTGTCGTTGACGAAGTCCCCGATGGGCTCGGCGTCGCGCACCGCGGTCTTGTACTGCTCCAGCACCCACTCCATGTCGGAGACCTTCTGGACGCTGAAGCCCAGCACGCCCAGGCCCTTGCGGGCGGCCATGGCGTAGGAGGGCGGCGAGCCCGCGGCGTACCACATGGCCGGGTGCGACGTCCCGTACGGCTTGGGGAACACCTTGCGGGGCGGCAGGGACCAGTGCTTGCCCTGGAAGCCCGGGTACTCCTCGTTGAGCCACATCTTGGGGAACTCGCCGACGGTCTCCTCCCAGATCTCCTTGGTGGCGTTCATGTCCGTGACGCCGGGGAGGAAGCCGAGGATCTCGTGGCTGCCGGCGCCGCGGCCGGTGCCGAACTCGAAGCGCCCGTCCGAGAGGTGGTCGAGCATGGCGACCTTCTCCGCGACCTTCACCGGGTGGTTGACCTGCGGGAGCGGGTTGAAGATGCCCGACCCGAGGTGGATCCGCTCGGTGGCGTGGGTGAGGTAGCCGATGTAGACGTCGTTGGCGGACAGGTGCGAGTACTCCTCGAGGAAGTGGTGCTCGCTGAACCAGGCGTACTTGAAGCCCGACCGGTCCGCCTGCACGACGTACTCGGTCTCCTCCATCAGCGCGTGGTGCTCGGCCTGCGGGTCGACCTCCGAGCGGAACTTGGGCACATATCCCTGTACGAAGATCCCGAATTCCAAGGGGTTCACCGTCCCTAGCTTTTCTGACGGATCGTCAGATTCCCGCTCCGACTCTTCCACCGGCGGCGGGGGAGGTCAATACCCGATCGCCGTCAGAAGAGCGAGACCCCGGCCAGCCAGCCGCCGTCGATGACGAACGGCTGCCCGGTGACGTACGAGGAGTCGTCACTGGTCAGGAAGAGCGCGAGCCGGGCGACCTCCTCCGGGCGCCCGATCCGGGCGAGCGGCACGAGATTGCCGTACAGCTGGTCCAGGGCCTCCGCGGGCACGCCCTCCCCGGGGTTGGACATGGGGGTGTCGATCGCACCCGGGCACATCGCGTTGACCCGGATGCCCTTGGGCGCCAGCTCCAAGGCGGCCACCCGCGTCATGCCGACGACGGCCGCCTTGGTCGCGGCGTACGAGGTCACCCCGGCCATGCCGGCCAGCGCCACGTAGGAGGCGGTGTTCACGATGGTGCCGCCGCCGGCCGCCGCGAGCAGCGGGGCCACGGTGCGCATCCCCAGGAAGGTACCGACTTGGTTGACCAGGACGACCTCCTGGAACTCCGCGAGCGGGGTGTCGACGAGTTCGTTGAAGCGCAGGATGCCGGCGTTGTTGACCAGCCCGTCCAGCCGCCCGAAGGCCTCGGTGGCGACGTCCAGGGCCGCGGCCCAGTCCGCCTCGCTCGTCACGTCCAGGTGGACGTAGCGCGCCCGGTCGCCGCCGATCCCCTCCGCCACGGCGGCACCCCGCTCGTCCAGCACGTCCCCGAGGACGACCCGCGCCCCCTCCGCCGCGAAGAGCAGCGCCTCCTGCTCGCCCTGCCCACGCGCCGCGCCGGTGATCAGCACGACCCGGCCGTCCAGCTTGCCCATGTCCGTCACTCCCTACGCGTCGAGGTGCGGCGCCACGCCGTCGGCGAACGCCTCCATCTGGTCGAGCAGTTCCGCCGCTCCCCGGACGCGGAACCTCACCTGGATCTGGTCCACCCCCATCGCGCCGTACTCCCGCAGCGACTCGGCCACCGCCTGCGGCTTCCCGGTCAGCGTGCGCCGCCCCACCGGCCACCCCGGCTCGCCGACGTACAACGGCTCCGCGATCACCCCGATGGTGATCGGCGTCCCGCCGCGCAGTTCCCGCAGCCGGGCGATCTGCGCTGGCATGGCCTTCCGGGAGTCCCCCTGGGGCAGCCAGCCGTCGCCCTTGAGCGCCGCGCGCCGCACCGCCGCGGGCGACGACCCCCCGACCCACACCGGGACCGGGCGCTGCACCGGCTCCGGCTTCTGCTCCCCCGCCGCGAAGTGCGCCCGCACCGCGTCGATCGCCTCGTCCAGCAGGGGCCCGCGCCGCTCGAAGTCCACCCCAAGGGCCTCGAACTCCTCCCGGACGTGCCCGGCCCCGACCCCGAGGATCAGCCGGCCGCCGCAGAGGTGGTCCAGCGTCGCGTACTGCTTGGCGGTCAACAGCGGATGCCGCAGTCCGATCACCGCGACGTGGCTCAGCAGCCGCACCCGCGTCGTCACGGCGGCCAGGAAGGCCAGCGTGGCGACCGGGTCGTACCAGGTGGGGCTCATCGCGGGGGCGAGCCGGGGCGGGATCGCCACGTGGTCGCAGCACCCGATGTACGCGAAGCCGAGCCGGTCCGCCGCCCGCGCGACGTCCACCAGGTCGCCCGGCGGCGCCGCGGCCTCCCACGGCTCCGCGTAGAGGGTGCTGAGCGATTGCACCGGCAGCTGCATGCCGTACGCGGTCTTGGTCATGCCGCCATGGTCGGACCTGACGGTCCGTCAGACAAGGGGTCGGGCCGGGCCGGCGCCGGCGCCGGTCAGCGCGCGGCGAACCCGTCGAAGGGCGCGCCGATGCCGAACGCCGACAGCCGCGGGCCGTCGGCGTCCTCCCGGATGACGGGAGAAGCCCACCAGGCGCCGCGCACCGTGCGCGACGCGGCCGCCGACAGCAGGCGGGACCTCCTCAGCCGGCGGCCCCGCCCTGCCCGGACCACAAACCTTCCAGGGTCAGCCCCAGCAGCTCGATCGCGTTGCCGCGTACGATCCGCTCGACGACGTCCGGGGCGAGGTGCCCCATCTGGGCCTCGCCGACCTCACGGGACTTGGGCCAGGTCGAGTCGGAGTGCGGGTAGTCAGTCTCGTACAGGACGTTGCCGACACCGATCGCGTCGATGTTGCGCAGGCCCACCGCGTCGTCGAAGAAGCACCCGTATATGTGCTCCCGGAACAGCTCCGAGGGCGGCCGCAGCACCTTGTCGGCCACGCCGCCCCAGCCCCGGTTCTCCTCCCAGACGACGTCGGCGCGCTCCAGGATGTACGGGATCCAGCCGATCTGGCCTTCCGCGTACATGATCCGCAAGGAGGGGAAGCGGTCGAAGATCCCCGACATCAGCCAGTCGACCATGGAGAAGCAGCAGTTGGCGAAGGTGATCGTGGAGCCGACCGCGGGCGGCGCGTCGGCGGAGGTGGACGGCATGCGCGAGGAGGAGCCGATGTGCATCGCGATGACGGTGCCGGTCTCGTCGCAGGCACGCAGGAAGGGGTCCCACGCGTCGGTGTGCACGGACGGCAGCCCCAGGTGCGGCGGGATCTCGGAGAAGCAGACCGCCCGCACCCCGCGCTCGGCGTTGCGGCGCACCTCCGCGGCGGCCAGATCCGCGTCCCACAACGGGATGAGGGTGAGCGGGATCAGCCGGCCCCCGGCCTGCGGGCCGCACCACTCTTCGACCATCCAGTCGTTGTAGGCGCGCACGCACAGCAACCCCAGTTCCCGGTCCTTGGCCTCGGTGAACGTCTGGCCGCAGAACCGCGGGAAGGTGGGGAAGCACAGGGCGGACTGCACGTGGTTGACGTCCATGTCCGCCAGCCGCTCGGGGACGCTGTAGGAACCGGGGCGCATCTGCTCGTAGGTGATCGCCTCCAGCCGCACCTCGTCCCTGCTGTACCCGACGGCGGTGTCCAGCCGGGTCAGGGGGCGCCGCAGGTCCTCGTAGACCCACCAGTCGGCGACGGGACCCTCGTCACCCGGCTCACCCATGCGCGGGGTGAACCTGCCCCCGACGAAGGTCATCGACCTCAGGGGCGCGCGCACGATGCGCGGCGCGCTGTCCTGGTACGCCGACGGGAGCCGGTCCCGCCAGACGCCGGGGGGCTCGACCGTGTGGTCGTCCACCGAAATGATCCTCGGGAAGGTCTCCATGGGCTCACGGTAGCGCGAATCTGACGGGTCGTCAGTAGGTCTGTGGGCGGCCCGTCTTTGTGTGCGGCGCCGTTGTGGTTGCGCTTTGGGGTTTCCCCGCCGCCCGCCCTCCCCCAGCCTTCGGCCGGGGGGGGACCCCCATGGGCGCACCCCACCACACCCCCTCCCGTGGGATGGGGCGCATGACGGCCGGTGGGGGTAGGGCACCTGCGGCAACCCCGCACCGCTCTCCGAACCCCCACTGGCCGTTAGTCGCCCAAGCCGGCAGGAGGGGGTGTGGCGGGGTGCCCCCGCAGGCGACAAGCGGTGCGCGCGGTGCCGGATGATGTGGGGCAGCGCCGCGAGCGCCGAGGTGGGGGTCCCCCCGGCCGAAGGCTGGGGGCGTACGCCGGCGCGGCACCGACCCCACAACGTTCGCAGCGGGGCGGTCACTGACCGCGCCGGGCAATCGGGCGGGAGGGCGGGGATGCCCGCCGCAGGCGCAACGCACCCGCACACACCCACCGGGCAGCCCGGCGCAGCCGGCCGCAGGCGCAAACAACCCGCACACGACAACCGCCCGCAACGGGACCCGCGGTCACGCCACCCCGCCGCCCGGCGCAAGCAGAAGCATGCGCCACACCGCGTCCTCCAACCCGTGCACGGAGGCGATCCACCCCAGGCTGTCCTCCGGGGTCCCCCGGCCCGCCGCGACCGCCAGCTCACCCACCGCGTCCGCGAGGTCGCCGTGCCGCAGCGCGGGCTCCATGCGGCCCCCGCCCAGCCCGTCGGCGACGTACCGCTCGTAGCCGGGCGCCGTGCGCAGGACGCCGACCGGGCGCCACTCCTGCGCCAGGCGGTCGACCGGCTCACCGCCCACCCGGCGCCCGTCGGCCTCCACGACCTGGGTGCGCGAGCGGTCCACCGAGAGCGCGGTCCACGCGTCGGCACCGGTGAGCACCATCGCGGGGCGGCAGCGGTCGACGGCCTCCGCGACCGTCCCCGCCCCGTCCGGGCCGCCGCCGACCAGCGGCACCGCCGCCATCCCGGCGTACAGGCAGCCGTAGAACGCCCCGGCGAGGTCCGCGCCCTGCGGATAGGCGAGCAGCACCCGGCTGCCCGGCGGCACCAGCCGTCCCAGCCGCGCCGCGACCGCGCGGGCACGGCGGTCCAGAGCGGCGTAGTCGCAGTCGTACGGCGCGTACGGTCGCCCCTCCGGATGCCGGACGGCCCGGCGGCGCAAGGCGGGACCGGGCAGCCGGTACACCGAGGGCGCCGGCGCACCGCCGCTGCGGCTCCGCGGTCCGCTCACGGCCTGCGGCACACAACGCGAGCACATGGGCGGCTCCCCACCTCCGCGGACGGAACACCCGTCAGACCGACGGCATATGCCCGCACTTCACATGAAACTGGACCGAACATTCCCCGCTACTCCCTGGAACGCCCCTCCCGAAAGCCACCCATAGGTGACCGCGTACAGGTTGAGGCGGCAAACTGGCACAAGCGGCGGAACCGATCGGGATGGTCCCGCCGTCCGTGAAGACTGTTCCGGCTCGTGATGAACGATCGATATACGCGCTCGTCGCGAAGGTACGGCGGCACCTGGGGGCAGGCATGGCAAGCGGTAAGGACCACGGCGGAGCGCTGCGCTTCGCGGTCCTCGGCCCGGTGCGGGCCTGGCGCGGCACGGAGCCGATCTCCGCCGGGTCGCCACAGCAGAAGGCGCTGCTCGGCGCGCTGCTGCTGCGTGGCGGCCGCACGGCCACCGCGCAGGAACTGCTGGACGCCGTCTGGGGCGAGGACCCACCGCCCACCGCGCTGGCGGCGCTGCGCAGTTACGCCTTCCGCCTCCGCAAGGCCCTCGGCGCCGACGCCCTGGCCACCGTCGACGGCGGCTACGTGCTGCACCCGGGCGACGGCTTCGACCTCGTCCTCGCCGAACGGCACCAGGCCGCGGCCGAGAAGGCCCGCGCGGCGGGCGACCTGGCCACCGCCCGCGAGGAACTGCGCGGCGCGCTGGCCCTCTTCGACGGCGAGCCCCTGGCCGGGCTCCCCGGCCCGTACGCCGAGACCCAGCGCACCCGCCTGCTGGAATGGCGGCTGCAGCTCACCGAGAGCTGCCTCGACCTGGACCTGCAGGCCGGCTGCCACGCCGAGGCCGTCTCCGAACTCACCGTCCTGTCGGCGGAGCACCCGCTGCGCGAACGACCGCGTGCCCTGCTGATGCTCGCGCTGTACCGCAGCGGGCGGCAGGCCGAGGCGCTGGGCGTCTACGCCGACACCCGCCGCCTCCTCGACGACGAGCTGGGCGTCGACCCGGGCGCCGAGCTCACCGAGCTGCACCAGCGCGTGCTGGAGGCCGACCCGTCGCTGCTGCCGCCGCCCGTCCCGCAGGCCGAGGCGGTCGCCGAGCCGGTGCGGCCGGCCCAGCTGCCCGCCACCGTGGCCGACTTCACCGGCCGGGACGCCTTCGTCCGCGAGCTCGCCGAACGCCTGGGCGCGGCCTCGGTGGACGGCGGGGTCATGTCGGTCTCCGCCGTCGCCGGCATCGGCGGCGTCGGCAAGACGACCCTCGCCGTCCACGTCGCCCACGCCGTCGCGGGCACCTTCCCCGACGGCCAGCTCTACGTGGACCTCCAGGGCACCGACGCCCGGCCCGCCGAACCGGAGACGGTGCTCGCCTCCTTCCTGCGCTCCCTCGGCGTCACCGACTCCGCGATACCCGAGTCCCTCGCCGACCGCGCCGCGCTCTACCGATCCACCCTCGCGGGCCGCCGGATCCTGGCCCTGCTGGACAACGCCCACGACGCCGCCCAGGTCCGCCACCTCCTGCCGGGCACTCCCGGCTGCGCCGCGCTGATCACCAGCCGGGTCCGCATGGTCGACCTGGCCGGGGCCCACCTGGTCGACCTCGACGTCATGAGCCCGGAAGAGGCCCTGCTGCTCTTCACCCGCATCGTCGGGGAGGAGCGCGTCGCCGCCGAACGCCAGGCCGCCCTCGACGTCGTCGCCGCCTGCGGCTTCCTGCCGCTCGCCATCCGCATCGCCGCCTCCCGCCTGGCCACCCGCCGCACCTGGACGGTCGCCTTCCTCGCCCGCAAGCTCAGCGACGAACGCCGCCGCCTGGACGAGCTCAAGGCCGGCGACCTCGCCGTCAAGGCCACCTTCGAACTCGGCTACGGCCAGCTCACCGCGCAGCAGGCCCGCGCCTTCCGCCTGCTGGCCCTCGCTGACGGCCCGGACATCTCCCTGGAGGCGGCGGCGGCCGTCCTCGACCTGGACGTCTACGACGCCGAGGAACTGCTGGAGACTCTGGTCGACATCAGCCTGATCGAGTCCGCCGCACCCGCCCGCTACCGCTACCACGACCTGGTCCGCCTGTACGCCCGCGACTGCGCCGAGCGCCACGAGGGGGAGGACGCCCGCTGCGCCGCCGTGTCCCGGCTGCTGGACTTCTACCTCGCGTCGGCAATGTGCGCCTACGAGCTGGAGAACCCCGGCGACCGCCTGCTCGCGCACCTCGCCCCCGTGGGCCGCGGGGGACTGCCGTTCGGCTCCCGCGAGGAGGGCCTGGACTGGCTGTTCACCGAGGCGCCCAGTCTCGTCGCCGCCGTCCGGCAGGCTGCCGCCGGGGGTTGCGAGGGCCCGATGCGGCGGGCCGTCGACCTGCTGCTCGTGAGCCAGGACCTGATGGAGTCCGGGATCTACGCGCGCCAATACGAGCAGGCGACGCGCGCCCTCGTCGCGACGGCCGACGCTTGCGGTGAACCGCTCGTGGAGGGCCGGGCCCGCGTGCTGCTGGGCCAGCAGTACATCCTGGCCGGACAGTTGGAGGAGGCCGACCGGGAGGCCGAACGCAGCCTCGTGCTGGGGCGGGCCGTGGGCGACGCTCTGACCAGTAGTTACGCCCCCAATCTGCGCGGGATGGTGGCCCTCGCGTGGCGGCGCTTCCAGGACTGCGCGGACCACCACTCCCAGGCACTGGAGGCCTTCGTGGCCGACGGCAACCGGCACGGCGGCGCCGCCGCGCTGAGCAACCTGTCCCGCGCGCAGATCGAACTCGGGGACGTCTCCGCCGCCGTGGCCTCGGCGGAGCGGGCCCTGTCGATCTACCGTGACCTGCGGGCCGGATTCCGCCTCGGCAACGGGCTGTACGCACTCGCCATCGCGCTGACGGCGGCCGGCCGCCGCGAGGAGGCCCTGGCGGCGCTCTCCGAGGCGCTCCCCGCTTTCAGGGCGGCCCGGCAGCGCTTCTGGGAGGCCATGTCCCTCTTCCGCATGGCGGAGGTGCACCTGTCCTCCGGCGCCCACCGCCAATCGGCGGCGCTGGCCGAGCAGTCGCTGAACGCGCTGCGCGACCTCGGGGGCGAGCTCTACCGCGCGAAGGTGCTCACCGTCCTCGGTCGCGCCCTCGCGGGGGCGGGCCAGGTGGACCGTGCCCGCGCCTGCTGGCGGGACGCCCTGGCGGCCTTCGTCACGCTGGGTTCCCCCGACGCCGACGAGGTACGGAGCCTGCTGCACGGTCCGGCCGCCCCGGCGATCGCCGTGTAGCGGTTCCGCACCACGCAACACCGCTGATACAGGACATCAACAGTTCCGTTTATCGGTTGATTATCGACGCCTGCCACGATTCCATCACTGCAAGAGCTGCCCGCCTGGTAGCGCACGGGGGTCGTTGCCAGGCGGGCTTCGTATCGGCCCAGTTCCACCCACAGGGGAGGCACCATGAGCGAGACGGCACCCGAGTCCGGCTCCACCGTCGAGGAAGAACCGGAAGTCGTCGAGACCGAAGAGACCGAGGAGCCCAAGGTCAAGGGCGACGACACCACGGTCAAGCCCGACAACTGGCACTCGCCCTGACCGGCGCCTGACACGGGGACGGCCGGCCCGAGGGGGGCACGGGGACAGCACGACAGGGGCACGGGGGACAGCACGACGGGGGCACGGGGGACAGCACGGCCTGGGGGCGCGCCAAGGGGGGAGCGCCTCCGAGGGGGGAACGGCACGAAGGATCCACGGACCGACTGCGGCGCGGAGGGGGCGCCGCAGTCGGTCTTTGTCATGCCCCGGATCGCATCGAAGTCCACCGGCGCACGACACGTGCGGACCCGCGGGTCCGACACGGTAGGTTCCCGGCGCAGTCGACCCGGCACCCGGCTTCTCCTCCGGAGGTCGTCATGAAGTTCGTACGCAAGGCCGCCGTCGTCCTCGCCGCCGTCGCGGCCGGGCTCCTCGCCGCCGCGCTCCCGGCCGCCGCCGCGGGCGGCGTGGACGACTGGCACCAGACGATCGTCTCGCCCGACAACTTCCACGCCCCCTGACAGCCGGGCACGCTCCTCATCGTCCCCGTCCCCGCAACCGCGTCTTGAGCACCTTCCCGCTCGCATTGCGCGGCAGTTCCGCCAGGAACTCGACCTCGCGCGGCACCTTGTAGTTGGCCATCTCCCGCCGGGACCAGGCGATCAGGTCGTCCGCGGTGACCACGGCCCCGTCCCGGCGCACGACGTACGCGCGGCCGACCTCGCCGAGCCGCGGGTCGGGGACGCCCACCACCGCCGCCTCCACCACGTCGGGGTGGCGGGCGAGCGCCTGCTCGATCTCCGCGGGGTACGCGTTGAACCCGCCGACGATGAACATGTCCTTGACGCGGTCGGTGATGCGCAGGTTGCCGTCGGCGTCCATCACGCCCACGTCCCCCGTGTGCAGCCAGCCGTCCGCGTCGACGGCCTCGGCCGTGGCCCCGGGGTCCTCCCAGTAGCCGGACATGACGTGGTAGCCGCGCACCAGGACCTCGCCGGGGCGGCCCGGCCCCTCGGAGAGCACCCGCACCTCCGTGTCGGGGATGGCCCGTCCGGAGGTCGCGGCCACCACCTCCGCGGGGTCGCCGCGCCGGCACATCGTCACGGTGCCGCTCGCCTCCGTCAGCCCGTAGGCGGTCAGCACCGTGGCGATCTTCAGCTCGCTGCGCAGCCGTTCCACCAGTTGCAGCGGGATCACGGACGCGCCCGTCACGACCAGCCGCAGCGAGCTCAGGTCGTGCTGGGCCCGTTCGGGGTGGTCGAGGACCGACTGGTGGAGGGTGGGCGGCCCCGGCAGCACGGTGACGCGTTCGGCGGCGATGTTGGCCAGGACGGTGCCCACGTCGAACACCGGCTGCGGGACCATCGTCGCGCCGCGCATCAGGCACGCGATGATCCCGGCCTTGTAGCCGAAGGTGTGGAAGAACGGGTTGACGATCAGGTAGCGGTCGCCCTCCTCCAGCCCGGCCAGGTCCGCCCAGACGTCGTAGACGCGCAGGGTCTGGGCGTGGGTGACCACCGCGCCCTTGGGGTGGCCGGTCGTCCCGGAGGTGAAGGTGATGTCCGAGGGCGCGGAGCCGTCGATCGCGTCGGAACGGGCCCGTACCGCCGCACCGGTGACGGGGGCGCCCGCGGCCAGGAAGTCCTTCCAGCGCCGGTAGCCGTGGCCTTCCGGCGCCGCGTCGGAGAGGACGACGACCTGTTCCAGGTCCGGCAGCGGGTGCTCCTGCGTCGCGCGCCGCAGCGAGGCGACGTAGGAGGTGCCGAGGAAGGTGCCCGTGACGAAGAGCAGCCGGGCGCGGGTGCGGCGCAGCACGTAGGCCGCCTCCGCGCCCTTGAAGCGGGTGTTGAGCGGGACGAGCACCCCGCCGGCGGTGACCGACCCCAGGGCGGCGGTGATCCAGTCGAGCGTGTTGGGGGCCCAGACGGCGACCCGGTCCCCCGGGGCGATCCCGGAGGCGACGGCCGCCGCGGCGGCGCGCTCGACCCGGGCACCGAGTTCCGCGTACGTGACGCGGGTCCGGCCGTCCACGACCGCCTCGCGCTCCCCCCAGCGTCGCGCGGCCTCCCGTACGAGCCGTGGGACGCTGCCCCACTCCAGGTCACCGCGCATGCGCCGAGCACCTCCCCATGAGCTGACTATCCGTCAGATTAGCGATAGCCTGACGGGATGTCAGCATTGAAGGACGCCACCGCGATCGTCGGCATAGGCGCGACCCCCTTCGCCAAGCACCTCCCCGAGTCGGAGAAGTCCCTCGCCTGCCGCGCCATCCTTGCGGCGCTCGACGACGCCGGGATCGAGCCGCGCGAGGTCGACGGCCTCGCGTCGTACACCATGGAGGAGACCGACGAGGTCGAGCTGGCGAAGGCCGTCGGCCTCGGCGACCTCACCTTCTTCTCCAAGGCAGGCTTCGGCGGCGGCGGTTCCTGCGCCACCGTCGCCCACCTCGCCGCCGCCGTCTCCACCGGCCAGGCCACCGTGGGCGTCGCCTGGCGGTCCCGCAAGCGCGGCAGCGGCCCGCGCCCGTGGACGAACACCACCGTCCAACTACCCACCCCCGCCCAGTGGACCCGGCCCTTCGGCCTGCTGCGGCCCGCCGACGAGATCGGCATGCTGACCCGCCGCTACCTGCACGAGTACGGCGCGACCCGCGACCACCTCTTCAACGTCGCCCTGGCCTGCCGTAACCGCGCCAACCAGAACCCGGCCGCGATCATGTACGAACGCCCGCTGACCCGCGAGATGTACATGACCTCGCGCTGGATCAGCGAGCCGCTCTGCCTCTACGACAACTGCCTGGAGACCGACGGCGCCCTGGCCTGCGTCGTGGTCTCCGCCGACCGCGCCCGCGACGCCCGGCAGCGCCCCGTCTACGTCCACTCCGTCGCCCAGGGCCTGCCGGCCCAGCACCACGGCATGGTCAACTACTGGACCGACGACCCCCTGACGGGCCCCGCCTGGACCGCCGCCCGCCACCTGTGGAAGCACGCCGACCTCACCCCGCAGGACATCGACGTCGCCCAGATCTACGACGCCTTCACCGCCCTGGTCCCGCTCTCCCTGGAGGGCTACGGCTTCTGCGCCCGCGGGGAGGGGGGCGCCTTCACCGAGGGCGGCGCCCTGGAGATCGGCGGCCGGCTGCCGCTGAACACCTCCGGGGGCGGGCTGAGCGAGGCGTACGTCCACGGCTTCAACCTCATCACCGAGGGCGTGCGGCAGTTGCGCGGCACCTCCACCGCCCAGGTGCCCGGCGCGCGGACCTGCCTGGTCACGGCGGGCGAGGGCGTCCCGACCTCCGCCCTGATCCTGAGGAGCTGACATGCTGAGCCCCGTCACCGACGACGACGGCGCCCCCTTCTGGGAGTACGCCCGCGCCGGCGAACTGCGCGTCCAGGCCTGCGCGGACTGCGGACGGCTGCGCTTCCCGCCCCGCCCGTGCTGCCCGTACTGCCACTCCTTCGCCTGCGAGTGGCGGCCGGTGAGCGGCCGCGGACGCGTCTGGTCGTACGTCGTCCCCCATCCCCCGCTGCTGTCCGGCTACGCCGAACAGGCCCCGTACAACGTGGTCCTCATCGAACTCGCCGAGGACCCCCGGATCCGGCTGGTGGGCAACCTGGTCACGGCACCGGACGCCCGGCTGGACTCCTTCGACCCCGCCCGCATCCGCATCGGCGCCCCCGTGAAGGCGGTCTTCCATGACGGCATCCCGCGCTGGCTTGCGCTGTGAGACGAAGGACGGCGTCGCCGTCGTCACCCTCGACCGGCCGGAACGGCACAACGCGCTCGACCTCGCCACGGCCGCCGGACTGAGCGCGCTCTGGCGGGAGTTCCGCGCCGGCGACGAGGTCCGCGCCGTCGTCCTCACCGGAGCAGGCGACCGCGCCTTCTGCACCGGCCTGGACCGCGCGGTGCAGGTCCCGCAGCCGCCCTCCCCCTACGCCCTCGACGACCCGCTGCTGACGGTCGGGCCCAAGGCCAACGACCTGTGGAAGCCCGTCATCGCCGCCGTCAACGGCATGGCCTGCGGCGGCGCCTTCTACCTGCTCGGCGAGTGCGAGTTCGTCATCGCCGCCGAGCACGCCACCTTCTTCGACCCGCATACCAGCTACGGCATGGTCAGCGCGTACGAGGCCATCGCCATGGCGCAGCGCATGCCCTACGGCGAGGTGATGCGCATGGCCCTGATGGGCACCGCGGAGCGGATCGGCGCCCGGCGGGCCCACGAGACCGGGCTGGTCTCGGAGGTCGTGCCCGGCCCGCTGCTGCTCGACGCGGCCCTGCGCGCGGCGGCGGTCGTGGCGGCCCACCCCACCGAGGCCGTGCAGGGCACCGTCCGCGCCGTCTGGTCGGCCCACGAGGCCGCGCGGGCCCAGGCCTTCGCGCACGCGCCGCACCTCATCGCCCTCGGCAACCTCCCGCCAGGCCACCAGGCCCGGCTGTTCGCGCACCGCACCCGGGAGCACCGGGTGCGGTGACGGTGTCCCGGGCCGCGGGCCGGTTCGGCGGACGCCGGGTGGCCGCGCGGTGCTGCCGGCGGTCATCGCGTTCCCGTGGCCGCCCTTGCTCCCGGACCCCGTCGCGGCGCACCGTCACGTCGGAGGGCACGGGGGCGGGCACGGGGGCGGGTCGTGGCGCGCGGTGGAGCCCACGTCGGCGCCGTCGCCGGAACGCGGTGAACGAGGGTCACCCCGACGCCCCTCGCGTGGCGCCGCGGCCCCCCGCCGCGTAAGTTGGCCGGCGGCGGCCGTCGTCAGCCCCTTCCGTGTGTGGCACGACGGCCGTCAGCCGGGTACGTCACGCGCGCCGGGTGGCCGCCTCGGTGCCCTTCACGGCGTTGAGGGCGTACACGCAGCGGTCCTTGCTGCTCGCGTAGACCACGCCTTCCGAGACGACCGGCGAACCGGTGATCTCCCCGCCGGTCTCCAGCTTCCAGCGCAACTGGCCGCCGCTCGCGTCGACCGTGTAGAGGCAGTGGTCCTTCGAGCCGAAGTGCACCCGCCCGTCGGCCACCACCGGGGAGCCGACGATCTCGCCCTGCGCGGCGAAGCGCCACTTCGGGGTGCCGGAGACCGCGTCGAGCGTGTACAGCGCGCCGCCCGCGCCCAGCATCACCGAGCCGCCCGCGACGAGCACCGGCTCCACGCTCTGCCGCTGCTCCGTCGCGACCCGCCAGCGGTCGCGCCCGTCCGCCGGGTCCAGGGCGTACACGGTGCCCAGGTAGTCGGCGACGTAGACGCCGCCGCCCGTGACACCCGGTCCCGGCACGTAGGCGGGCGGCGCGAACATCACCGCGGGGGCGTCGAAGCGCCACCGCTCGGCGCCGCTGCGGGCGTCCAGCGCCAGCACGCGGTTCCCCACGGTCACGTAGACCGCGCCGTCGGCGACGACCGGACGGGTCGGCATGGCGCCGCCCTCCCCGGTCGGGTACGACCAGTGCTCCGCGCCGCTCGTCGCGTCCAGGGCGTGCAGCCGGCCGCCGCCGTGGAAGTACACGACCCCGTCCACCACGCTCGGACCCGACTCGGGCGTCTCGAACTCCGTCTGCGCCCCGCCGCGTTCCCAGCGCAGCCGTCCGGCCGCGGCGTCCCAGACCTGCACGCCGCCGCCGCGGGTGCCGGTGACCACGGTCCCGGCGTCCGCACGGAGCGAGTAGATCCAGCCGTCCACACCGGTGCGCCAGTGCTCGGAGCCGTCCGCGGCGTCCAGCGCGTACAGGCTCGGCCCGTCGGAGCCGTGGATCCGGCCGCCCGAGACCGCCATCGTCCACGCCACGTCACGGGTCTTGAACTGCCGCCGCCCGGTGGCCACGTCCAGCGCGTGCACCTCGAAGGAGGTCACGTAGAGCCGTCCCGAGGACACGACCGGCGTGCCCCACACGTCGTTCGACATGCGGAACCGCCACGGCCGCCATTCACCCGGCGGGACCGCGGGCGCCTGCGGGGCGCCCTGGGGCGCGCCCTGGGCGTTGCCCTGGCCGGGCACCGCCGCCGGCGGACCCCCGGCCGCGCCGCCGCGGCCGGCCCAGCCGAGCCCGTCCCCGGCGGCGGCGGTGACCGCGGCCTGGTTCTTGCGCTCGGCGAGCCGCATCCCGGGCCCTATCGGTGCCGAACCGGCGAGCTGCACCGGTCCGCCCGGGCCCTCGGCGGCGGCCGGGGGGCGCACCACGGGGGGTGCGGGGGGCCGTGCGGGCATCGGGGGCACGGGGGCACCCGCACCGCCGACACCGGCCGCTCCGGCGCCAGCGCCACCGCCGGGGGCGCCCGGCCCCGCGCCGGGGCGCCCGCCACTGCGCCGTTCCTCTATCAGGCCCACCGCCGCGGGCGGCAGCCACGCGGAGGCCGTGCCGGTGTCGTCACCCGCGGAGGAGAACAGATGCGGCGCCAACTGCGCCTGCAGGTCCGCCGGACTCGGCCGGCGGTCCGCCTCCATGCGCATGCACGCCTCGATGAGCGGCCGCAGGTCGCCGGGCAGACCCGACAGGTCCGGGCCCTCCCGGAGCAGCATGAAGACCGTCTCCACGGGGTTCGCCCCGTGGAAGGGCGCGTGCCCGGTCGCGGCGAAGACCAGCGTCGAGCCCAGCGAGAACACGTCGCTGGAGCCGGTGACGCTGCGCGAGTCCTTGGCCTGCTCGGGCGACATGTACGCGGGCGTGCCGACGGCGACGTTCGTCATCGTCAGCCGCGTGTTGGACACCCCGCTCGCGATGCCGAAGTCGATCACCCGCGGGCCGTCCTCCACGACGAGCACGTTGGAGGGCTTCAGGTCCCGGTGGACCAGGCCCGCACCGTGGATCGACTGCAGCGCCTCCGCGACCCCGGCCGCCAGCCACCGCACGGCCTGCACGGGCAGCGGCCCGGACTCGTTGACGATCTCCTCGAGCGAGGGCGCCGGCACGAAGGCCGTCGCCAGCCAGGGCACGGCGGCCCTGGGATCGGCGTCGACGACCGCCGCCGTGTAGAAGCCGCTGACCGCGCGGGCCGCCTCCACCTCACGGGCGAAGCGCACGCGGAACAACTGGTCCTCGGCGAGCTCCGCCCGTACGGTCTTGATCGCCACGCGCCGGCCGGACGCCGAGCGGGCGAGATAGACCAGGCCCATACCGCCGGCGCCCAGCCTGCCCAGCACCTCGAAAGGGCCGATCCGTCTCGGATCGTGCTGCGTCAGCTGCTGCACCACTGCCCTGCCACCTCCCCGTGGGTTCCCCCCATCCCGGGGTCCGTCCCTGATTCTTCCTGGGATGAGTATCAGTTGCGAACCCGGGGCGGTGTCGACACGCGATTACCTTTGATTCGGTTGCGGATCCGCGCGCGTTCAGGACGGCTTCTCACCGACCGTGGTACCGGGATCGATCAGGGCGAAATGGGCACCCTGGTCGTCGCTCGCCAGGAGGAAACGGCCGAAAGGCGAATCCATCGGACCCATCGTGACCCGGCCCCCGAGCCGCGCGACCGCCTCCGCGGCGCGGTCGGCGTCGGAGACGGCGAAGTAGACGACGAAGTGGGCGGGCAGTTCCTGCGGGAAACCCTCCCCCATCCGGAAGCGGCCGAGGACGGCCTTGTCGGGGGTGACCTCCTCGCCCTCGGGGACGAAGATCCGGAAGTCGATGGCCTCGTCCTCGATCCGCTTGCTGCCGAAGCCGAAGACCTCCTCGTAGAAGGGGTCGGTCCGCTCGGTCTCACGCGTGTAGACCTCGGTCCAGATGTAGGAGCCGGGGACGCCGGTCGCCTCGAAGCCGCCGTGCGTGCCGGCCTGCCACACCCCGAACACCGCGCCGCCCGGGTCGGCCGCCATGAGCATCGTGCCGAAGGGCCCAACGGGCATGGGCTCCATGATGAGTTGGCCGCCCGAGTCACGGATCCTGCCCGCGGTGGCCCGGATGTCGGAGGAGGCGAGGTAGAGGTTCCACACCGTCGGCATCCGGCCGTCCGGTTTGGGGGAGAGGGCCGCGACGTTCTTCCCGTCCGGGCCGTACGCCTGGGTGTACTGGCCGTACTGCTCCTCCCCCCGCCCGAAGGTCCAGCCGAGCAGTCCGCCGTAGAAGCGCTTGCCGGCCTCCAGGTCGTTGAGCATGGCGTCGGCCCAGCAGGGGGTGCCGTCGGGGTGCACGGCCATCTCGTCCTCGATTCGTCCGGTGATGCGGCTGGCGATCCCGATTCACGTGGGGATTCGCGTGGATCGACGGAGTGTCTGACTTGACACGTTATCGGCGGATCCCCCGCCGCGCCCGAGGAGAAATCGAACACATGGCCTTCCCCATTTGCAGGCACCGAATCGCGCGCTGATCACCAGCCCGTAAACTGACGGCATGACAGGACAAGTTCGCACCGTCGACGGCCGTGTGGCAGGGCGCCGGGGACAGGCGACGCGGCAGAAGCTGCTCGACTGCCTCGGCGAAATGCTCAGCACGTCGCCGTACCGGGACGTCAAGGTCATCGACGTCGCCCGGATGGCGGGTACCTCCCCCGCAACGTTCTACCAATACTTCCCCGACGTCGAGGGCGCCGTCCTCGAGCTCGCCGAGGAGATGGCCAAGGAGGGGGCCGCGCTGACGGACCTCGTCGCCGGCCGCTCCTGGGCCGGCAAGTCCGGCGCCACGGCGGCGGAGGAACTGGTCGAGGGCTTCCTCTCCTTCTGGCGCAAGCACGACGCCATCCTGCGCGTCGTCGACCTGGGCGCGGCCGAAGGGGACAAGCGGTTCTACAAGATCCGCATGAAGATCCTCAACCCCCTCACCAACTCCCTTTCCGACTCGATCAAGGAGCTCCAGGGCAAGGGCCGCGTCGACAAGGATGTCAGCCCGGCAGCCGTCGCCGGATCCCTCGTGGCCATGCTCGCCGCGGTCGCCGCGCACCAGAAGGGCTTCCAGAGCTGGGGCGTCAAGCAGGCCGAGCTGAAGCCGAACCTCTCGCTGCTGGTGCACCTCGGTGTGACGGGCAAGAAGCCGACGCGGTGACGCCGCGGCGCTGACGCCCGCCTCCGGCGGCATTGTTGATCTACGTTCACGTCGAAGTCCTGCCTGCAACGACGCGGGCGCCGACCGGTCCTCGGGGGAGGTTGCCGGCCCAGGCGCCCGCGTTGTCCTTTCCGGGGGCTCCGCTCCACGGCCCTACGGCTCCACGGCCCCGCCACCGCCCGGCTCCCTGGGGACGAGCCGGAACAACCGGATCCGCCGCTCCACGCGCCGCGCGTAGGTCGCGTACGGCGGCCAGAACTCCAGCAGCGCCGCCCAGACCACCTCGCGCTCCCCGCCCGTCAGCAACTGCGCCCGGACCGGGACGTCCCGGCCGCGCCAGCTGACCTCCGCGTCGGGGTGCTTCAGCAGGTTCCCCGTCCACGCCGGGTGGTCCGTGCGCCCGAAGTTGCTGCCGACCAGCACGAAGGTCCCGCCCTCCTCGGGCATGCAGGCCAGCGGGGTGCGCCGGGGCAGCCCGCTGCGCGCGCCGGTGGCGGTGAGCACCAACCCGGGCAGCATCCGCGCGCTGAGCAGCACCCTGCCGCGGGTCGCCCGGTGCACGAACCGGTCCAGCGCCGGGACGACATGCGGCCCGACCCTGGCGAACGCCCGGGTCGACGACATCTTCTGCACGGCGGTCCGCAGCACGCTCATGCCGCTGCCCTCCCCTTGGTCGTCGGCGCGGTCGTGGGTGTGGACGTCGGTGGGGACGCCGCCGCGGCCGCGGGTGCGAAGACGCCCGCCCGCTCGGCCGCGTGGGCCCGCAGCGCGTGCACGGGGCCGAAGAGCAGCTCGTCGGAGGCGGCCCGCTTCACGTACAGGTGCGCGTGGTGCTCCCACGTGAAGCCGATGCCGCCGTGCAACTGGACCGCCTGGCCTGCGGTGGCGCGCAGTGCCTCCAGGCCCTGGGCGAGCGCGAGCGGTGCCGCCACCACGGCGTCCGGTGCCTGCTCCGGGGGGCACCCGACGGCCCAGGCGGCGTAGTAGGCGGCCGAGCGGGCGGCCTGGACCTGGACGTACAGGTCGGCGAGACGGTGCTTGACGGCCTGGAAGGAGCCCACGGGCCGTCCGAACTGCTCCCTGACCCCGACGTACTCCAAGGTCCCCGCGAGCGCCTGGGAGGCCGCCCCGACGGCTTCCGCGGCCAGTGCGGCGGCGGCCAGGGCACCCGTACGGGCGAGCGCGGGGCGCGGATCGACCGCTTCCTCCCCGCCCAGGGGCTCGGCGGGGACGTCGCGCAGTTCGACGCGGGCCTGCGGGCGGGTCTCGTCCAGGGCGGTCAGCCGCCTGCGGACCAGGCCCGGGGCGTCGCCGGGGACGAGGAAGAGCCGGATCCGGCTGCGGGCGTAGCCACCCGTATGGGCGGCCACCAGCAGCAGCCCGGCGCCGGGGCCCCCGAGCACCTGGTCCGCCTGCCCGTACAGCCGCCAGACCCCGTCCGCCCGGCGGGCCTGCACGCCCCCCGCGCGGCCGCCGCCCGCCCAGTCACCGGTGTTGGGGCCGGTGAGGCCGAGGGCGACCAGGGGTGCGGCAAGGGCCGCGGGCTCCCCGGAGGCGAGGCGCGGCAGAAGGGCACGGCGCTGGGTGTCGGTGCCGAGCGCCTCGACCAGGGGGGCGGTGAGCACGGTCGTGCCCAGCAGCGGTGAGGGCAGCAGCGCCCGGCCGGTCTCCTCGCAGGCCAGCACCAGTTCCGTTGGGCCGCAGCCGGAGCCCCCGTACGCGACGGGCAGGGCGAGGCCTGGCAGCCCCAGCGACCGCGCCAGCAGCCGCCACAAGGCGCCGTCGTGGCCCTCGGGGGTGCGGGCGGCGGACTTCACCTCGTCCGGTCCGCAGCGTTTGCGGAGCAGTTCGCGCAGGGTGCGGCGGATCTCTTCCTGCTCCTCGGTGAAGGCGGCGTCCACGGCGAGCTCTCCTCCCACCTCGGGGGATCCGGCGGCGTCCGGAAACCCCAAATCTGATGTACCGTCAGATTCATGGCTCAGGGTCAGAGTACTCGCAACGGCCGTGAAGTCGCCGTCCTCGGCGTCGCGTTGTCCGACGGCGGCAGGGTCGACGACGCCACCCCCTACGCGCTCCACGCCCAGGCGGCGCGCCGCGCGCTCGCCGACAGCGGGCTGCCACGGTCGGCCGTCGACGGCTTCGCCTCGGCCGGGCTCGGCACGCTCGCGCCGGTCGAGGTCGCCGAGTACCTCGGACTGCGGCCGCGCTGGGTCGACTCGACCTCCGTCGGAGGCGCGACCTGGGAGGTCATGGCCGCGCACGCCGCCGACGCGATCGCCGCCGGGCACGCCGACGTCGTGCTCCTGGTCTACGGCTCCACCGCCCGTGCCGACCTCAAGGCCGGGCGGCGCACCGCCAACCTGTCCTTCGGGACGCGCGGGCCCCTGCAGTTCGAGGCCCCCTACGGGCACACGCTGATCGCCAAGTACGCGATGGCCGCCCGCCGCCACATGCACCAGTACGGCACCACCGCCGAGCAGCTCGCCACCGTCGCCGTCCGGGCCCGGGCGAACGCGGCCCGCAACCCCGACGCGATGTACCGCACACCGATCACCGTCGACGACGTCCTGTCCGGGCCGGTGATCGCCGACCCGTTCACCAAACTGCACTGCTGCATCCGCTCCGACGGCGGCTGCGCGGTGCTCCTGGCCGCCGCGGAGTACGCGCGGGACGCGGCGCCGCCCCCGGTGTGGGTGCTCGGCTCCGGCACCGCCGTCTCGCACGCCACGATGTCGCAGTGGGACGACTTCACGGTCTCCCCCGCCGCGGTCTCGGGGCGGCTGGCCTTCTCCCGCGCGGGCGTCACCCCTGACGAGATGGACCTCGCCGAGATCTACGACGCCTTCACCTACATGACCCTGGTCACGCTGGAGGACCTCGGCTTCTGCGCCAAGGGCGAGGGCGGGCCCTTCGTGGCCGCGTCGCCCCTGCCGGTCAACACCGACGGCGGCGGGCTGTCCGCCTGCCATCCCGGCATGCGGGGACTGTTCCTGCTCGTCGAGGCGGTACGGCAGCTGCGGGGGGAGGCGGGCGAGCGCCAGGTGCGCAAGCCCGGTGGGGCGCTGCCGGAGCTGGCCGTGGCCTCGGGGACGGGCGGCTGGTTCTGCTCCTCGGGGACGGTGGTGCTGGGGCGGGACTGAGGGTCACGGGCCCTTGACCCGCCTCCCTCCGCCCCGCCGGGGCTCCACCGCCCCCTCGGGCGTCAGCCGGTGACGGCGACCGGGGCGTCCCAGTCGCTGCGGTCCACGGTGATGGTGTGACCGCCGCGGGTCTCCTTGCTGTTGACCATGTACTGGTGGCCGCGGCGGTGCCCGGTCCACAGCGACGCGGAGAACGGCCAGTCCGTGGTCGTGGTCTTGTGCTCGTCCCACAGCGCGTACCAGAGGACGTCCGGCAGGTCGGTGCGGTTGGTCGCCGTGGCGACGGCCTTCGCGCTGGAGCTGCGGAAGCCGTAGAAGCCGGCCCAGTAGCCCTTGGCGTGCACGGCCTTGTCCCACGCCCGGACGTACGCGAGCACCGCGTTGTTGCACGAGGTGTTGGTGACGTCGTACGACTCCATGTCCAGGTACACCGGGCTGCCGGCCTTCATCCCCAGCGCCGACGCCTTGGCCACCGCGTCCGCGCCATCCGCCGCGCCCAGCGAGGCCGCAGAGGAGGCGGTCAGCCTCTCCGGGTTGCGGCTGGTCTGGCACGGCGGCTGCGCGCCCACGTAGAGGGGGATCAGCTTCCAGCCCGTGGCGCTGACCGACTTGACCCAGGACGCGGTCAGGTTCGGCTGCGCGCACCCCCGGTTCTTGCCGCCGACGTACACCGCCGCCGCACCGTAGAACCCGTTGTGCCACGCCTTCATCGCCGACGCGGAGGGCGCCGTGCAGGTGTCGAACGCCCGCCCCGTGTAGACCTTCGGGGCCGGGCGCGACACCGTGGTCGCCATCGAGGCCCCCGCCGCGACACCAGCACCCACGAGCACCGCGGCCGCCGCCACCGCCCAGGCGATGTAGCGACGCTTCTTCGACATCCGGTGACCGGACATCCCCACCCCATTCACGACACGGGACGCACCGCACCGGGTGCGCCTGGCAGGACTGCTGAGGCCCCCGGCACGGCGCGCGCGTCCGGCACGGCGTGCGGCACGCGTGCGGCGGCTGTGCGGCCCGCGGATGCACCGGCGTACGGGTCCGCGGCGCGCGAGGGGCGGATCGCACCCTAGCCAACCCGCACACGGTGATCGGGAAAGCACTTGTCCCGATCGGCACAAGATTCCCCCAAGGCACGGCAAATCTCCGTGCGGTCGCCGGAGTCAGGGACGTGGGTCGGTCGCCAGGCGGCTGTGCAGGTGGACGTCCCGAAGGGCGCCGGACAGGTCGACGACCGCCTCGCGCAGGACCCCTTCGAGGACGTAACCGCAGCGCCGCGCGACACCGCAGGAGGGCTCGTTGCCGACGGCGTGGCCCAGCTCCAGCCGGTGCAGGCCGAGATCGCGGAAGGCCCACCGAGTGACCGCCTCCAGGGCCCGGGTGGCGACGCCGCGCCCACGGGCCTCGGGGAGCATCCAGTAGCTGACGCGTGCACCGCGCATGGTGTGGTCGATCATCCCTAGCCCGGCCTGGCCGAGCACCACACCAGCCTCGGTGACGGCGAACGACGCGAGGTCGCCGGCCCCCCAGCCGTCGCGCCGGCGCCGCAGGAACGCCCGCACCCCGGCTTCGTCGGGCTCGGGGGCGTGCGCGGTGTTCCAGCGGCGGAAGTCCGGGTCCGCGAGGCCGCGCAGTGCCGCGTCGAGGTCGCCGGACGTCTCCTCCCAGGGCCTGAGCAGCAGTCCGTACGCTTCCAACTCCACCGGCCTCAGCACGCCCTCATTCAAGCAAAGGAGGCGGTGCCGCCCGGGCCGGGCGGAAGACGGGGATCGCGATCTCCCCGCCTGCGGCCGCGGGGCGGAAGCAGACGCGCAGGTCCATCCCGACGCACAGCGCGTCGTGGGCGCAGCCGACGACCTCCGTCATCATGCGCGGCCCCTCGGCGAGGTCGACGACGGCGGCGACGTAGGGGACCCGTCCGGCGAACGGCCGGAGGTCGTTGGCGTGCACCACGGACCAGGTGTAGAGGGTGGCGTGGCCCGCGGCCTGCTCCCAGACGACCTCCTCGCTCCAGCAGTGCGGGCAGAACTCCCGGGGGTAGTGGTGGGCGGCGCCGCAGCCCGTGGCCAGGCACCGGCGGATCAGCAGCCGGCCCTCGGCGGCGGCGTTCCAGTAGGTGCGCGTGAAGGCGTCGGGCTCGGGCAGGCCGGTCACAGGAAGAGCCCCCAGACCCTGTCGAGGGACCAGGTCTGCCAGCCCATGGCGAAGAGGAGGACGACGGAGGCGAGGATCATCATGGCGTTCTGCCCCTGCTCCGCCCAGTCGTGGATCATGAGGATGAGGTAGAGCAGGTTGAGGACGATGCCGCCGGCCAGCGCGACCGGTGTCAGCAGCCCGGCGGTGAGACCGAGCCCGACGGCCAGTTCGGCGTGGACGACGACATAGGCCATCACCTTGGGGCGGGGCGCGACGACCGCGGTGAATCCGCCCTGGACGAAGGTCCAGCGGTGCTTCGCGGCGACGTCGGCGGCCCAGGCGATGCCGGTGCCCTGCTCGAACCAGCCCTTCTTGTCCTTGTGGCGCCAGCTCTCCAGCCACCACAGCCCGAGGCCGATGCGCAGGACGGCGAGCCATTCGGCGCCGGTCAGCCAGATCGTCTGCATCGTGTGCCTCCCCGGGACAAGGAATCTGACGGTATGTCAGTTGACCGGATGCGGTCGCACCTCCGCAAGGTGCCGGGGCGAAAGCGCGCTACCTTCCGGAGTGACCCTCACCCTGCAGGCACGGGAGCAGCCATGACCGACACCTCGGCATCCGCCGGCACCTCCGCATCCGCCGCCACCCGCCTACCGAACACGGCGGCGCCGGACGCCATCGTCGTCGGCGCCGGTCCCGGCGGTCTCGCCGTCGCGGCGTCGCTGCGGCACCGGGGCGTGCGCACCCTGGTCGTCGAGCGGTCGGACGCGGTGGGCGCCTCCTGGCGCGGCCACTACGACCGGCTGCGGCTGCACACGACCAGACGCCTGTCCGCGCTCCCGGGCCTCGGGATACCCCGGTCGTACGGCCGCTGGGTGGGCCGCGACGACGTCGTCCGCTACCTGGAGCAGTACGCCGAGTTCCACGGGCTGGACGTCGCCACCGGCATAGAGGTGGGGCGGATCGAGCCCGCCGGGGACCCGGCGGCGGGCTGGGTGCTCCCGGCCACCGGCGGGCGCCGGCTGACCGCGCGCAGCGTCGTCGTCGCCACGGGCTACAACCACTCGCCGCACCTTCCGGACTGGCCCGGGCGCGACACCTTCGACGGAGAGCTGCTGCACGCCTCCCGCTACCGCAACGGCCGGCCCTACGAGGGCCGGGACGTCCTGGTCGTGGGCGTGGGCAACACCGGCGCCGAGATCGCCGTCGACCTCGCCGAGTCCGGCGCGGCCCGCGTCCGGCTGGCGGTGCGGACGCCCCCGCACATCATGCGCCGCTCCACCGCCGGGTGGCCCGCGCAGCGCACCGGGATCATGGTCCGCCGCCTCCCCACGAAGCTGGTCGACAAGATCGCGCCCTACGTGGAGCGCGTCTCCGTGCCGGACCTGTCCGCGTACGGACTGCCCCGCCCGGACAACGGGCTCTACTCGCGGGTGCGGGAGGGCTCCATCCCCGTCCAGGACGTCGGCATCATCGACGCCGTCCGGTCGGGGAAGGTGGAGCCCGTCGCCGCCGTCGAGGGCTTCGACGGGCGCGAGGTGCTGCTCGCCGACGGCACGCGGATCACCCCGGACGCGGTGGTCGCGGCCACCGGCTACCGGCGCGGCCTGGAACCGCTCGTCGGTCACCTCGACGTGCTGGACGAGCGGGGCCGGCCCGTGCGGCACGGCGGCCGCAGCCCGAAGAACGCTCCCGGTCTGTACTTCACCGGCTTCACCAATCCCATCAGCGGCATGTTCCGCGAAATGGCCATCGACGCGCGCCGGATCGCCAAAGCCGTGGCGCGGCGGTAGCGAACGCGCGCGGTGGGTACCGAGGGGATACGGACGAGCACCCGCGACACCGCACGCACCGCCTCCGCACCACCCCTGCGCGCCCCCGTACCGCTCCTGCTCCACCCCGGTCCGGCGGTCCGGCCGGCCCTCCCCCCTCGGCCGGCCGGACCGTCTTCCCGCGGGGGTGCACAGGTTTCTCGCATCCTCCCCGTTCCTGACGGATCGTCAGTTCAGTAATCTGACATTGCGTCAGTTCTCTGGACCTTCGAGCGGGACGGGCGAGACACATGCTTGGATCGACCTTCAGCACGCGCGGCACCGATCCCGCGGCGGACGCCGGCGGCCCGGGCCACGGCACGGACGACGTGGACGTCAGCGGGCGACCGCTGCACGCCTGCGTGCCCGACCTCGACCGCTTCTTCCGGCCCGAGTCCCTGGCCGTGGTGGGCGCCTCGGACGCCGAGGGCCGCCCCAACACCGGCATCACCCGGCAACTCGTCACCTGGGCCGAGCGGGTCGGCGCCCGGCTCCACCCGGTCAACCCCGGCCGCGGCACCGTGTTCGGCCTGCCCTGCCACGCATCCGTCGCGGATCTCCCCGAGCCGGTCGACCTCGCCGTCCTGCTCGTCGCCGACCCCCTCCCCGTCCTGGAGCAGCTCACCGGGGCCAAGGCACGGTTCGCGGTCGTCTTCGCCTCCGGCTTCGCCGAGACCGGGGAGGCGGGTGCCGCCGCCCAGGAGCGGCTCGGCCGGGCCGTCGCGGGCAGCGGACTGCGGCTGCTGGGGCCGAACACCAACCTCAACGCCTTCCAGGCGTTCCGTGAGGACCTCCCCGGGCCGGCGATCGCCCTGATCACCCAGTCCGGCCACCAGGGCCGTCCGGTCTACGCCCTGCAGGAGCTCGGCATCCGGCTCAGCCACTGGGCGCCGACCGGCAACGAGGCCGACCTGGAGACCGCCGACTTCCTCTCCTACTTCGCCGGGCGGCCCGAGGTCGGTGCGATCGCGGTCTACGCCGAAGGCCTCAAGGACGGCCGCTCGTTCGCCCTCGCCGCCGACCGCGCGGCCCGCAACAAGGTGCCGGTGGTCATGGTCAAGGTGGGCCGTACCGAGACGGGCACCCGCGCCGCCGCCACCCACACCGGCAAGCTCACCGGATCCGACGCGGTCGCCGACGCCGCCTTCCGCCAGTTCGGCGTGATCCGCGTCGACGCACTGGACGAACTCCAGGACACCGCCGCCCTGCTGGCCCGGGCCCGGCCACCGGCCGCCGAGGGCGTGGTCGTCTACTCGATCTCCGGCGGCACCGGGGCGCACTTCGCGGACCTGGCCACCGCCGCCGGGCTGCCGCTGCCCACCCTCCCGGAGCCGAAGCAGGCCGAACTCCACCAGTGGATACCGGAGTACCTGAACGTCTCCAACCCCGTGGACAGTGGGGGCCATCCCGTCGGGGACTGGCGTGGCCGGAAGATCATCGACGCGATCCTCGCCGATCCTGCGGTCGGCGTCCTCGTCTGCCCGATCACCGGCCCCTTCCCGCCGATGAGCGACCGGCTGGCCCAGGACCTCGCCGAGGCCGCCGAGGCCACCGACAAACTGGTGTGCGTGATCTGGGGCTCCCCCGTGGGCACCGAGGAGGCCTACCGGACCACCCTGCTCGGCTCCTCCCGGCTCGCCACCTTCCGCACCTTCGGCAACTGCGTGACCGCCGTACGGGCCTGGCTGGACCACCACCGCTTCGCCGCCGGCTACCGCTCCCCCTTCGACGACGCGCCGCGCACGCCCTCCTCCTCCGCACGGAAGGCGCGCTCCCTTCTGCACCCCGGCCGCCGGCTGAGCGAGCACGCCGCCAAGCAACTGCTGCGGGCGTACGGGATCCGCGTCCCGCGCGAGCAACTGGTCACCAGCGCCGCCGGTGCCGTCCGGGCGGCGGCCCAGGTCGGCTACCCCGTGGTGATGAAGGCGTCCGCCGACCGGCTCGCGCACAAGACCGAACTCGGCCTGGTCAAGATCGGCCTCACCTCCGCCAGCCAGGTCCGCGACGCCTACCGCGAACTCGCCGACATCGCCCGCTGCGAGGACCTGGACCTCGACGGCGTCCTCGTCTGCCAGATGATGGAGCGAGGCGTCGAGATGGTCGTCGGCATGAGCCACGACCCGCTCTTCGGGCCCACCGTCACCGCCGGCCTCGGCGGGGTCCTCGTCGAGGTCCTGCGGGACACGGCCGTACGCGTACCGCCCTTCGACGCCGGAACCGCGCGGGACATGCTCCGGGAACTGCGCGGCGCCCGCCTGCTCGACGGCGTGCGCGGGGCGCCACCCGCCGACGCGGACGCGCTCGTCGACGTCATCCTCCGCGTGCAGCGCATGGCCCTGGAACTCGGCGACGGCCTCGCCGAACTCGACATCAATCCGCTGATGGTGCTGCCGCGCGGGCAGGGCGCCTGCGCCCTGGACGCACTGGCCGTCTGCCGTCAGGAGAACACACATGACTGACTCCCCCCGTGGAGTGGTCACGGAGCGTGATGACTCCGTGGAATCCGTTGTACTCCACGTCACCGACAACGGGGTCTCCCGGTTCACCCTCAACCGCCCCCAGGCGATGAACGCCATCACCCCTGACCTGCGTGAACGCCTCATACAGAAATTTCTGGAGGCCTCCGCGGACCCGGCCGTGCGGGCCGTCGTCCTGACCGGCGCCGGCCGCCGGGCCTTCTGCGCGGGGGCCGACCTGCGCGGCGGTCCGGCCGCCGCGGACCGGGTCGCGGGCGACGTGGCCCGGACGATCCGGTCCGGGGCCCAGCGCCTCATCGCCGCCGTCCTCGACTGCGAGAAACCCGTTGTCGCCGCCGTGAACGGCACGGCCGCCGGTCTCGGTGCCCATCTCGCCCTCGCCTGCGACCTCGTCCTGGCCGCCGACACGGCGAAGTTCATCGAGGTCTTCGTCCGCCGCGGCCTCGTCCCCGACGGCGGGGGCGCCTACCTCCTCCCCCGCCTGATCGGCCCGCACCGCGCGAAGGAACTCCTCCTCCTCGGCGACGACCTCCACGCCGCCACCGCCGAACGCCTCGGGCTGGTCAACCGCGTCGTTTCCGCCGACGAGCTCGACGCGGCCGCCGACACCCTCGCCGAGCGGCTCGCCGCCGGCCCCACCCGCGCCCTCGCCCTGACCAAGCAGCTCGTCAACGCGTCCCTGGACTCCGACCGCGCGACGGCCTTCGCCGCCGAGGCGGCCGCACAGGAACAGAACATGACCACCGCCGACGCCCGAGAAGGACTGTGCGCCTTCCTCGAACGCCGCCCACCGGACTTCCGTGGCCGGTGACACCGCGAAGGCTCGCCCCTCGGGCGCCCCGGCCCCGGGCTGGGGCCGGTACTCCTCCAGCAGCCCGGTGCCGTACGCCAGCAGACCGCCCGCGAGGACGAGCCCGACCACCGCGATCGTCACGACGGAGATCTGGAACGCGACCTGCCGCTGCCGCGCCCACCCGGTCCTGCCCTCCGGGTCCCGGCGCCCCGCGTAGAACGAGGTGACCAGCACGCCCTGCCGGCGACGGTCCTGGACCGCCGCCGCGCGTCCGGCATCACCCCACGGATCGACCGCGGGCCGCGCCGGGGACCCCCGCCCCGTACCCCATCCCATGACAGGCACGGTACGCGCGGCCTTCGACCGTCCTTCGCGCAGGACTTCACTTCTGACGACCCGTCAGTTTCAATGGACCGTGTGATGGGACAAGCAGGCATGGCGGTCGCCGTCGTCCGCTACCTCCGGTCGGCCGGGGCGGCGACGACGGCCGGGCGGGTGGACCCGCTGCCGCCGCCCGAACTGCGGGCCGTGCGGCCGGACGAGCGCGCCCCGGTGGACCAGTCCGAATTCCGGCAGGTACTGGGGAACTTCGCGAGCGGCGTGACGGTGATCGCGGCGCCCGGGGACGACGCGCAGAGCGGACCCGCCGGGTTCGCCTGCCAGTCGTTCGCGTCGCTGTCGCTCGATCCGCCGCTGGTCGTCTTCATGGTGGCACGCACGTCCACCAGCTGGCCGCGCATCGCGCGGGCCGGGGTGTTCTGCGTGAACGTGCTCAGCGCGGACCAGCAGGAGCTGTGCCGCTCCTTCGCCGTGAGCGGCGGGGACAAGTTCGCGGGTGTGGAGTGGGATCCGGCGCCGGAGACGGGCTCGCCCCGGCTGCGCGGCGTGGCCGCGTGGATCGACTGCGCGATCCACGCCGTGCACACCGGCGGCGACCACCTCGTCGTCATCGGCCGGGTCCGGGATCTGGGCCACGGGGCGGAAGACGGCGAGCCGCTGCTCTTCCACCGCGGCCGCTTCGGCCGGCTCGCGCCCTGACCGCGGCCGCCGTACGCGCCTCAGCCCGTGAACTCCGGCGCCCGGTGGGGCGCCCACCAACTGGTCAGCGCCCAGATCCCGAGGGCGGCCACGGCCACCGCCACCAGGGCCGCGAGCCCGGGGCGGCGCGACCCGCGCAGCGTGAGCAGCCAGAAGGCGAGCGGCACCAGCGCGCCTCCCGCGGCGATGAGCGGAAGGTCGACGTAGAGGACGCTCAAGTCCCGGCGCTGCCCTTCGAAACCGCCCTCGACGTTGACTCTGGCGAGCGGTGCCCAGGCCAGCAGCACGGACGCCGCACCCAGGCCCGCCACAAGAAGGGCGGTGAGGCCCTTGGTCGCTTCCCTCACGCACAGGACGGACGCCCCGGCGCCGCACGCAGTTCCCGTGCCGTCACCAGGGGCGGCCGCGGGACCCGGCAGCGCCGGGGCCGGCCGGCTACGCCGCGAGCGGGAGCGCCCCGGCGCCCGGGGTCTCCCGCCGCCGGATCACCAGCGCCATGAGCGCCGCCACCGCGCACAGCGCCCCGGAGGAGTACCAGACCACGTCGTAGGAGCCGAAGGCGTCGCGCGCCGCGCCGCCGAGGAAGGCCACCAGGGCGGCGCCCAGCTGGTGGGAGGCGAGTACCCAGCCGAAGACGATGGCGCTGTCGGCGCCGTAGAACTCGCGGCACAGGGCGATGGTGGGCGGCACGGTGGCGACCCAGTCCAGGCCGTAGAAGACGATGAACAGCACCATGGGCGGGTGGACGGCGTCGTTCAGGAGCACGGGCAGGAACATCAGCGACAGTCCGCGCAGCCCGTAGTAGGTGGCCAGCAGCCGCCGCGGGCTGAAGCGGTCGGTGAACCAGCCGGAGGCCACCGTGCCCGCGATGTCGAAGATGCCGATCACGGCGAGCAGTGACGCGGCGGCCGTCACCGGCATCCCGTGGTCGTGGGCCGCGGGCACGAAGTGCGTCTTGACCAGGCCGTTCGTCGAGGCGCCGCAGATCGCGAAGGTCCCCGCCAGCAGCCAGAACGGGCCGCCGCGGGCTGCGTCGAACAGCGCCTTGACCGCCCGCTTGGCCGCCCCCGTCACCGGCGGCGGCTTCGGCACGAACTCCGCGGCGCCGTACGGGGCCAGGCCCACGTCGGCGGGGTGGTCCCGCAGCAGCAGGTAGACCAGGGGCGCGACGATGACCGCGGCGCCCGCCACGGTGAGGGCCGCCGAGCGCCAGCCCGCGTGCTCGATGATGACGGAGAGCAGGGGGAGGAAGATCAGCTGTCCCGCCGCGCCGGCCGCCGTCAGGATGCCCGTGACCAGGCCGCGCCGGTCCTCGAACCAGCGGTTGGTGACGGTGGTCGCGAAGGCCAGGGCCATGGAGCCGCTGCCCAGCCCGACGAGCACGCCCCACAGGAGCACGAGCTGCCAGCTCGCGGTCATGAAGACGGTCAGGCTCGCACCGGTCGCGATGGTGACGAGCGCCGCCGCGACGACCCGTCGGATGCCGAAGCGGTCCATGAGCGCGGCGGCGAACGGCGCCGTCACCCCGTAGAGCGCGAGGTTGACCGAGACGGCCAGGCCGATCATGCCCCGCGACCACCCGAACTCGCCGTGCAGCGGCTCGATCAGCAGTCCGGGCAGGGAGGCGAAGCCGGCGGCGCCGATGAGCGTGACGAAGGCGGCGGCCGCCACCGACCACGCGCGATGGATCCGGGGCGTGCGGAACGGCCGGGGAACGTCGGGGCCCCTGTCGGCCAGGGGCTGCACAGGGAGCTCGGGAGTCTGCGTCACCAGGTCAGCATCCGGCATCGCTTTTCGCGGAACGAGTGGCCGGATGGCCATGTTGTGCAAGGATCGGGCCATGGCTGAATCCATGGAGACGCCTTCGCCGACCGCCGCTCCGCGCACACCGGTGCGCCACCGGGTCGTCGTCCTGGTGCAGCACGGTGTGATCCCCTTCGAAGTGGGCATCCCGCACCGCATCTTCGGCGGCGCGAGGGACTCCGACGGGGTCGATCTGTACGAGGTGGTGACGTGCTCCCCGCACGGTCCCGGACCGGTACGCGCCGACGCCGACTTCGAGATCCACGTCGCCCACGGCCCCGAGGTCCTGGAGACGGCCGACACCGTCATCGTCCCCGCCGCCCACGAGCGCTCCGTCGCGCACACCGAGGGCCGGCTGCCCGAGGAGATGGCGGCGGCTTTCGCCCGCATCCGCCCCGGCGCCCGGCTCGTCTCCATCTGCACCGGCTCGTACTTCCTCGCCGCGGCCGGCCACCTGGACGGCCTGCGCGCCACCACCCACTGGTCGAGCACGGACCACTTCCAAAGGCTCTTCCCCCAGGTGCGGGTCGAGCCGGACGTCCTGTATGTCGACAACGGCGCCATCCTCACCTCCGCGGGCGTCGCCTCGGGCATCGACCTGTGCCTGCACCTCGTACGCCGTGACCATGGCACCGCCGTGGCCAACGCCAGCGCGCGCCGTACGGTCGTGCCGCCGCACCGGGAGGGCGGACAGGCCCAGTACATCCAACGGCCCGTCCCCGAGCCCCAGCAGGCCACCACGGCCGCGGCGCGCTCCTGGGCGCTGGACCGGCTCGACCGGCCGCTGACGCTGCGCGAGCTGGCCGAGCGCGAGGCGATGAGCGTGCGCACCTTCACCCGCCGCTTCCGGGAGGAGGTGGGCACCAGCCCCGGGCAGTGGCTGACGCAGCAGCGCGTCGAGCGCGCCCGGCACCTGCTGGAGTCCAGCGACCTGTCGGTCGACCAGGTCGCCTCGCAGGCCGGGTTCGGCACGGCGGCCTCCATGCGGCAGCACCTGCAGGCCGTCCTCGGCGTCTCGCCCAGCGCCTACCGGCGCACCTTCCGGGCGACGGCGGCGTTCTGACCCGCCTCAGAAGGTCAGCACGCCCCGCGCCACGCGGCCGCCCCGGGCGTCCTCCGCCGCCTTGGCGAAGTCCTCCACCGGGTAGGTGCGGGTGACGAGTTCGTCCAGCAGGAGCCGGCCCTGCCGGTACAGGTCGGCGTAGAGCGCGATGTCGCGCTGCGGCCGTGCCGAGCCGTAGCGGCAGCCCAGGATGGACTTGTCGAGGTACATGGAGGACACCAGGAAGGACGCCTCGGCATCGGCCGGCGGCACGCCCAGCAGGACGGCCTGGCCGTGGCGGTCCAGGAGGTCGACGGCCTGGCGGATGAGCCCGACGTGGCCGACGCACTCGAAGACGTGGTCGGCGCCGGTCGGCAGCAGCGCACGCGCCGCCTCCGCCGAGTCCACGAACTCGGTGGCGCCGAACAGCCTCGCGGGTTCCTCCTTCGCCGGGTTGGTGTCGACGGCGACGATCCGGGAGGCGCCCGCGATGCGCGCGCCCTGCAGCACGTTCAGGCCGATGCCGCCGGTGCCGATGACCACGACCGTGTCGCCGCGGTCGACCCGGGCGCGGTTGAGGGCGGCGCCGACCCCGGTCAGCACCCCGCAGCCGATGAGCGCGGCCGAGGTGAGGGGGATGCCCTGGGGAAGGGGGACGGCCTGGACGGCCTTGACGACGGTCAGTTCGGCGAAGGCCGAGTTGGAGGCGAAGTTGAACAGCGGTTCGCCCTGACGGCTGAAGGGCCTGCCGGGACGGCCGATGGCCTTGCGGCACATCGTCGGGCGCCCCCGGTCGCAGTCCGGGCAGGTGCCGCAGTTGGCGAGGGTGGACAGGGCCACGCGGTCGCCCGGCGAGACGTGCGAGACGCCGGCGCCGGTCGCCTCGACGACGCCCGCCCCCTCGTGGCCGAGCACGACCGGTACGGGGAAGGGGATGACCCCGTCGACGACGGACAGGTCGCTGTGGCACAGCCCGGCGGCGTGGATGCGGACCAGCACCTCGCCGGGGCCCGGGTCCCGGACCTCCAGGTCGTCGACGACCGCGGGCTGCGTCCCGTCGAAGATCACGCCTCTCATCACCACACCACCGCCTGGAGCTCGCTGTACGCGTGCAGTCCGAAGGAGCCGCCGTCGCGGCCGATCCCGCTGTGCTTGAAGCCGCCGAAGGGCGTCTCGGGGTGACGCTGCACGGTGTTGATGCCGACGTTGCCGCTGCGCAGGCGGGCGGCCAGGGCCCAGGCGCGCGCGGTGTCGCTGCCGAAGACGTAGTCGTACAGGCCGTACGGGGTGCCGTTGGCGATCTCGACGGCCTCGTCCTCGGTGCCGTAGGGGAGAGCGGCGACGACCGGGCCGAAGATCTCCTCGCGGGCGACCGTCATTTCGGGCGTGACGTCCGCGAGGAGGGTGGGGGCCACGTAGTAGCCGGGTTTGAGGTCGGGGCGCGCGCCGCCGGTGACGACGCTGGCGCCCTGTTCGCGGGCGCCGGCGACGTAGGCCTCGACGCGGTCGCGCTGGGCGGCGGTGATCAGCGGGCCGACGACGGTGGAGTTATCCACAGGGTCCCCGACGGTCAGCGAACGGGCGTACTGTTCAAGGGCGGTGATCACCTGCTCGTACCGCCCGCGGGGGACGAGCACACGGGTCGGCGCCGTGCAGATCTGACCTGAATGGAATGCCCATGTTGAACCGACAGCAGATACCGCTGATCTGAGGACGCCCGGTGCGGCGTCCTCGAGAATGATCGCCGCGCCCTTGCCGCCCAGTTCCATCAGGGTCCGCTTCATCGACGCGCCCGCGACGCGGGCGATCGCCTGCCCGACCGCCGTCGAGCCGGTGAAGCTGATCATGTCGACGCCGGGGTGTGCGACCAGAGCCTCACCGGCCGCGGCGCCCGAGCCGGTGATGACGTTGAACACCCCGTCGGGCAGGCCCGCCTCCCGCATGATCCCCCCGAGCAGCAGGCAGGTCAGCGGGTCCTGGGGCGCGGGCTTGGCGACGACGGTGTTGCCCATGGCCAGGGCGGGGGCGACCTTGCCGGCCAGGTTGACCAGGGGGAAGTTGTAGGAGGTGATGCAGGCGACGACGCCCACCGGACGCCGTGCCGCCGCCGCGTTGACCAGCCCGCCGGGAGCGAGCGGCGAGGCCTTCACGGGCTGCGGCGCGAAGGGGATCGTGTCCGGTTCCAGCGCGCCCCGTGCGTAGCGCCGGAAGCGGTCCACCGCCGTAGGAATCTGCATGCTCGACGCGACACGGATCGTCGCTCCCGTCTCCTGCTGGAGCAGCGGTACGAGATCCGCCGACCGCGAGGCGAGGACGTCCGCGATCCGCTCCAGGATCGCGGCGCGCTCCGCCGGGCTCGTACGGGACCAGCCCTCGTACGCTTCCCGGGCTGCGCGCACCGCGCCGTCCACGTCCGCCGGGCCCGCTTCGGGGGCGTGCCCGACGGTCTCCTCCGTGGCCGGATTGACAACTGGATAGTGCGCTCCGGCCGGTTCGTGCCACCGGCCGCCGATCCAATGGCCGTACGTCCCGTCGCTGTTCATCCGCGAGGCTCCTTCGGGAGGCCGAGCACCCGCTCGGCGATGATCGTGCGCTGGATCTCGTCCGAGCCGCCGTAGATGGTGTCGGCGCGGCTGAAGAGGAACATGCGCTGGGTCTGGTCGAGTTCGTAGGGCCGCTCCGGCTCCCACGGCGCTGGGCCGGTCGCGGCGGGGGCGCCGCGGACGGCGACGGCCAGTTCGCCGAGCCGCTGGTGCCAGCCGCCCCACAGCAGCTTGGCGACGCTCGGGGCGGCCGGGTCGGCGGTGCCCAGCGTGCGCAGGGCGTTCCAGCGCATGGTGCGCAACTCGGCCCACTGGCGCACCAGCCGGTCCCGCAGCACGGGGTCGGTCACCGCCCCGGTGGCGACGGCGCGGTCGACGACCTGCCGCAGTTCGCGTTCGAAGCCGATCTGCTGCACGAGGGTGGAGACCCCGCGCTCGAAGCCCAGGAGGGACATGGCGACCTGCCAGCCGTTCCCCTCGCCGCCGACGACGTGGGCGGCGTCGGCGCGGGCCCCGTCGAAGAAGACCTCGTTGAACTCGGCCGTCCCGGTGAGCTGGCGGATGGGGCGGACCTCGACCCTGCCGGGCTGGTCCATGGGGACCAGCAGGAAGCTCAGTCCGTGGTGCCGGCGCGAGCCGGGTTCGGTGCGGGCCAGGACGAAGCACCAGTCGGCGTCCTGGGCGAGGGAGGTCCAGATCTTCTGGCCGGTCACGCGGTAGCAGGGACCGTCACCGTCGTGGTCCGAGGCGGCCGCGGTACGGACGCCGGCGAGGTCGGAGCCCGCCCCGGGCTCGCTGTACCCCTGGCACCACAGTTCATCGCCGCGGGCGACCGGCGGCAGGAAGCGGTCGCGCTGGTCGGGCGTGCCGTGCGCCTCCAGGGTGGGGGCCAGCAGGTTCTCGCCGATGTGCCCGGACCGGGCGGCCGCCTCGGCGCGGGCGTACTCCTCGCCCCAGGCGACCTGCTGGGGCAGGGTGGCACGCCGGTTGCCGTAGTCGCCGCGCCAGCCGAGGCCGATCCAGCCGGCGGCGCCGAGTTCCCGCTCCCACTCCCGGCCGGGTGCGCCGTCCGGGTGCGCCGCCAGCCACTCCCGGGCCTCCGCGCGGAAGGCCTCCGTCTCCGGGCCGAAGGTGAAGTCCATGGTCCGCCCTCTCCTCGGTGCGGGGCCGTCACTGCCCTCGGGAGGCGGCCGCGGCGGCGCGCATGGCCTCGAGCTGGGCGAGCATCGGCATGGGGTCGGTGCCGACGGATCCGGGCAGGGCGGCGGCGATGCGCTGCGGTGTCCATCCCCCGCCGTCCACGTAGGCGGCGCGCAGTTCGCGGGGCTGCGCCCAGACCGCGATCTTGGGTCCGGCGACCGTGTAGACCTGTCCGGTGATGTCGCGGGCCTGATCGCTGAGCAGGAAGACGACCATGGCGGCGACGTCCTCGGGCTCACCGATCTCGGCGAGCTCCATGGGCACGTTGGCCGACATGCGGGTGCGTGCCACGGGGGCGACGCAGTTGGCGGTCACGCCGTAGCGGTGCAGTCCGAGTGCGGCGCTGCGCACCAGCGAGATGATCCCGCCCTTCGCCGCGGAGTAGTTGGCCTGGGAGACGCTGCCCTGGTGGTTGCCGCTGGTGAAGCCGACGAGGGTGCCCGAGCCCTGCCGCCGCATCACGGCCGAGGCGGCGCGGAAGACGGTGAAGGTGCCCTTGAGATGGGTGGCGAGGACCGGGTCCCACTCCTCCTCGGCCATGTTGAAGAGCATGCGTTCGCGCAGGATCCCGGCGACGCAGACGACTCCGTCGACGCGGCCGTAGGTCTCCACGGCCGTGGAGACGATCCGTTCGCCGCCCGCCATCGACGAGACGTCGTCGGTCACCGCGGTGGCCTCACCGCCGGCCGCCTCGATCTCCTTGACGACGGCGGCCGCGACCTCACCGGTCGGTCCGCTGCCGTCGACTGCGACACCGTAGTCGTTGACGACGACCTTGGCGCCCTCGGCCGCGCACGCGAGGGCGACGGCCCGCCCGATGCCGCGCCCGGCCCCGGTGACCGCGACGACCTTTCCGTTCAGGAAGTTGCCCACGTCCGGTCCCGCCCCTTCTCAGAGTTTCTGACGGACCGTTAGATTTTAGGAGCACGGACGCACCCCAGCACAAGCCCTGAGACCAGGAGGCAGCGATGGCGTTCCCCGCCGAGTTCCACGACATCGCCAAGCGCGTCAACAACTGGGGCCGCTGGGGTGCGGACGACGAGACCGGCACCCTCAACCTGGTCACCGACGAGGTCGTCCGCGCGGCGGCCGGTACCGTGCGCGGCGGACGCCGCGTGCCGCTCGCGCTGCCCCTGCAGCAGGACGGGGTGCAGACGGGAATGATCCCGGGCCGGGTCAACCCCCTGCGCACCATGGTGATGCTCAACCACGAGATGTTCGGCCCGGGCACGGTCGCCACCAGCGACGACATCGTCACCATGGGACTGCAGGCGGCGACCCACTGGGACGCCCTGACCCACGTCTCGCACTCGGGACGGATCTACAACGGCCGCCCGGCCGGCTCCATCACCGCCCACGGTGGCGCCGCCTTCAGCGGTATAGAGAAGATCACGACGCTGCTCTCCCGCGGCGTCCTGCTCGACGTGGCCCGCGCCCGCGGCACCGACCGGCTGCCCGGCGACCACGCGGTCACCCCCGACGACCTCGACGCGGCCGAGGAACTGGCCCGGACCACCGTCCGCGCCGGGGACGTCGTGCTGGTCCGCACCGGTCAGATGCGGCTGTACCTGGCGGGCGACAAGCACGCCTACGCCTTCCCCTCACCGGGGTTGTCGGTGCGCACCCCCGAGTGGTTCCACGCCCGCGACGTCGCGGCGGTCGCCAACGACACGTTGACCTTCGAGATCTTCCCGCCGGAGATCGAGGACCTGTGGCTCGCCGTGCACGCCCTGGACCTGGTGGAGATGGGCATGCCCCAGGGCCAGAACTGGAATCTCGAGGCGCTGTCGGAAGCCTGTGCCGAGGAGGGGCGGTACGCGTTCCTGCTGGACGCCACCCCGCAGCCCTTCGTGGGCGGGGTCGGCAGTCCGGTCGCGCCGGTGGCGGTGCTCTGAGGGCGGTCCGTACGGTCAGAAGGCGGGGCGGCGGATGAGCCCGCCCATGGACTGCGCGGGGACGATCGCGGGGCGCTCGCTGCGGTCGATCTCGCACCAGATCTGCTTGCCGGCACCTTCACGCTGCCAGCCCCAGCGGTCCGCGAG
The DNA here is from genome assembly GCF_040613835.1 of Streptomyces sp. NPDC006207. NCBI lineage: Bacteria > Bacillati > Actinomycetota > Actinomycetes > Kitasatosporales > Streptomycetaceae > Streptomyces > Streptomyces sp. NPDC006207. The sequence continues at coordinate 128,227 of NZ_JBEXSX010000002.1, forward strand.
GCCGTCTACGAGTTCCAGTCCCCGGCCGCCGGTCTCGTCGTTGTCGGCGTGCCGTGGCCGTGGCGGCGCGTCGCTGGTGTCGGCCACCTCGACGCGCACGGTCTCCTGTTCGCCGCTCTGTGCGGCGCCGGAGGAACGGAAGAGCATCCGCAGCACGGCGGGACAGCCGGTGTGCACGACGGCATTGGTGACCAGTTCGGAGATGAGCAGGATCAGCGTCTCGGCGACCGGCTCGTCGGCGCCTATGCCGGAGCCCGCGAGACGCGAGCGGGCCCACCGACGGGCCCGGCCCACCTCCGCGGGGTCGGGGCCGACCTCAAGCTGAACCTGGAGCACCTGCACCGCTCACACCATCCGAACCGGCGGACACGTCGCCTCGCGCCTCGGCAGGGTCACCGTACGTGACCTCTTCGCAACCCAGCATGATTGACCCGCAGTGACCGCAACAAGCGCTTCGGGCATATTCCAGCGCAAGGGGGCACGAGTGCTGCATACTGTGCGGGGCTCATTACGGGGCGAATTCGAACAGCCCGGTACAGGCAGCCCGCCGGGTACCGAGACCCCGCCACTGCCACATCCGTCGCGTTTCGCCACCACACGCACCCGATGGAGCGTACCCGAGGCAGGCTCCGACTCCACGGCGTGACGAGTCACACCTCGGACACAACCCGATATCGACGCTCGGGGACTCCTTATCCGTGACGAATCAGTCATAACTACCTAAACCCAGCAAATAGTCTCGTCGAGGAGTCTCTCCGCGAGCTGCTCCTCACACTCCGCCACCGAACGGCCCCGGCTCCGCAGGATCCACGACCTCTTGACGTGGAGATGCACCTCCGCTTCCCAGGTGAAACCCATACCGCCGAACACCTGCAGGCAGTCGCGGGCGTTGCGGACGGCCGCCTCTTCCGCCAGCAGCCGTGCGGCCGCCGTCTCGCCCGGATCCCCGGAGACCGCCGCCGCACGCACCGCCGTGCGTGCCATCTCGACCCGGACCAGCATCTCGGCGCACAGGTGCTTGACCGCCTGGAAGGAGCCGATGGGTCTCCCGAACTGCTCCCGGGTCCCGGCGTACCGCACGGCGAGCTCCAGGGTGCGCGCCGCGCTGCCGGTCTGCTGCGCGGAGGTCAGCAGGTCGCCGGCTCCCCCGCCGCAGGCCGGTTCGCCGCCCACGACCCGGTGCAGCGGGGTGAACGGGTCCACCGAACGCACCGGCTCGGCCTTGTCGAAGGAGCCCAGCACGTGGTCGGACGCCTCCAGCCACTCGGCCAGCTCGCCGTCGACCGCGGTGACCACCGTGGTGCCCTCCGCCGCCCCCGGCACCCGTCCGGCCGCCAGGTGCGTCGCCACCAGCGGCCCCGGCAGCAGCACCCGTCCGGCCTCCTCGAAGACGAGCACGGCCTCCGGGAGTCCGAGGCCGATCCCGCCCCGCTCCTCCGGAAGCCGCAGTGCGAAGAACCCCGCCTCCCCCAGCGCCCGCCACATCTGGCGGTCGAGGGGAACCGGGGTCCCCGCGGCCGCCCCGGCGGCGTCCTCCCGCAGGCGCTCCGCCGGGTAGAGCCGCGCCAGCAGTCCACGGGTCCCGTCGGCGAGCGCCCGTTGGTCCTCGGTGAGGCGGAATTCCACGGCCGCTCACACCCCCTTCGGCAGGCCGAGGATCCGCTCGGCGACGATGTTCCGCTGGATCTGCGACGTGCCCGCCGCGATGGTGTACGAGAGCGAGGAGAGCCGGTCCGCCGTCCACGGGCGGTCCGCGTCCAGCGCACCGGACGGGCCGAGGACCTCGGCGGCGGTGTCGTAGAGCTCCTGGCGCGCGTGCGAGTAGCGCAGCTTGAGGACCGAGCCCCCGACGCCCGGGGCGCCGTCGCTGACGTTCCACTGGACCAGCCGCCACAGGACGCCGAACTCCGCCGCCAGACGGCCCAGCCGGCGCCGCAGCACGGGGTCGTCCCAGGCTCCCGTCTCCCGGGCGGTGCGGGCCAGTTCGCACAGGGTCCGCCGGCAGGCGACGACCTCACCCGCGAAAGCGGTGCCGCGTTCGAAGGAGAGCGTCACCATCGTGACCCGCCAGCCGTCGTTCTCCGCGCCGACCCGGTTGGCGACCGGCACGCGCACCTCGTCCAGGAAGACCTCGGCGAACTCCGTCGTACCGGCGAGGGTCCGCAGCGGCCGCACCGTCACGCCCGGCACGTCCATCGGCATCGCCAGCCAGCTGATGCCGCGGTGCCGCGGTGCGTCGGGATCGGTGCGCACCAGCAGTTCGCACCAGTCGGCGACCTCGGCGTGCGAGGTCCAGATCTTCGAACCGGTGACCACGTAGGCGTCGCCGTCGCGCACCGCCCGCGTCCGCAGGGACGCCAGGTCCGAGCCCGCCCCCGGCTCGCTGAACCCCTGGCACCACACCTCGTCCCCACGCAGCACCGGGGGCAGCCAGCGTTCACGCTGGCCGGCCGTCCCCTCGGCCGCGATGGTGGGCCCGGCGTGCAGCAGACCGACGAAGTTCGCGCCGACGTAGGGCGCCCCGGCCAGCTCGGTCTCCTCCAGGAAGATCAGCCGCCGGGTCGGGTCGGCGTTCCAGTGGACGTCTGCGTATCCCGCCTCGTACAGGCGCCGCTGCCAGCCGGTGTCGTACGCCCGCCGGGCGGGCCAGTCGGCGGGGTCCGGCGCGGGCGGCAGCATGGGCAGCGTCCGGGCGAGCCAGGCCCGCAGCTCGCCCCGGTACGCCTGCTCCGCCTCGGTGTACGTCAGGTCCACCGGTCCGGCTCCAGCCCCAGCATGCGGATGGCGTTGCCGCGCATGAGCTTGTACACCGTCTCGTCGTCGAGGCCCTTCACATGGTCGAGGGCGACCTCCTTGGTGTGCGGGAAGGTCGAGTCGACGTGCGGGTAGTCGGTCTCGAAGGTCGCGTTGTCGCGGCCGACGACGTCGATCGAGGCGACTCCGTGCTTGTCGCGGAAGAAGCAGCAGAAGATCTGCCGGTAGTAGTAGGTGGAGGGCGGCTCGGGGATCACGTCGCGCACGCCGCCCCACGCCCGGTGCTCCTCCCAGACGTCGTCGGCCCGCTCCAGGGCGTAGGGGATCCAGCCCATCTGCCCCTCGCTGTAGGCGAGCTTGAGCCGCGGGTGGCGCACCAGCACCCCGCTGAAGAGGAAGTCCATCATCGAGGCCATCGCGTTGTTGAAGGAGAGCGAGGCCTGCACGGCGGGCGGCGCGTCCGGGGAGGCGGCCGGCATCTGCGAGGACGAGCCGATGTGCATGTTCACCACCGTCCCGGTCTCCTCGCAGACGGCGAAGAAGGGGTCCCAGTACCCCGAGTGGATGCTGGGCAGCCCGAGGTGGGTCGGGATCTCGCTGAAAGTGACGGCCCGCACCCCGCGATCCGCGTTGCGGCGGATCTCGGCGACGGCCAGGCCGACGTCCCACAGCGGGATCAGGCAGAGCGGGATCAGCCGGCCGCCGCTGTCCCCGCACCACTCCTCGACCATCCAGTCGTTGTAGGCGCGGACGCAGGCGAGGGCGACCTCCTTGTCCTTGGCCTCGGCGAAGGTCTGGCCGCAGAAGCGCGGGAAGGTGGGGAAGCAGAGCGAGCCCTCGACGTGGTTGAGGTCCATGTCGACGAGCCGGGCCTTGGGGTCCCAGCAGCCACGCCGCATCTCCTCGCGGGTGATGCCCTCCAGGGTCATCTCGTCCCGGTCGAAGCCGACGGCGGCGATGTTCCTCTTGTAGGGGAACTTCAGGTCCTCGTAGATCCACCAGTCGGTCGGCGGGCCGTCCGGGTCCATCGTGATCTGGTACTTCCCGCCGACGTAGGCGAGCTCCCCGATCCCGGCGGTCAGCGGCTGGGGTCCGCGGTCCCGGTACTTCGCCGGCAGCCAGGTCTCGAAGAGGTGTGCGGGTTCGATCACGTGGTCGTCGACGCTGATGATCCGGGGCAGTTCCATCGCTCCCCGCCCTTCCTTGAATCTGATGGACCGTCAGATTCACAGTACGCCCGCCGCCCCGGAGCGTCCATCGGCGACGCGCGGACCCTGGACCGCGCCCGGCCGGGCGCCTACGCTCCGGGCGACTGAATCTGACGTGACGTCAGATCGCTGACCGGGAGGAGAAGAGATGCGAAGCCTGGGCGACTCGCCGACCCTCTGGGCGCTCATCGAAGGGCGGGCCGCCCTGACCCCCGACGCCCCGGCGCTGCTCGACACCGACGACCGCCGGCTGACCTTCGGGCAGCTGCGCGACCGCGCAGAACGGGTCGCCGCCGGGCTGCAGGCCCGCGGCATCCGGCCCGGCAGCGCAGTGGCATGGCAGCTGCCGACCCGGATCGAGACCGTGGTCCTGTCGGCGGCCCTCGCCCGGCTGGGCACCGTGCAGACCCCGGTCATGCCCTTCTACCGCGACCACGAGGTCGGCCACATCCTGCGCCAGACCGGCCCCGCCCTCTTCGCCGTCCCCGGCGTATGGCGCGGCTTCGACCACACCGCGATGGCGCGCCGCCTCGGCGCGCACGACGTCCTGGAGGCCTACGACTCCCTGCCGGAGGCCGACCCGGACTCCCTCCCCGCCCCGCCCTCCGACGGCACGCGGGTCCGCTGGATCTACTGGACCTCCGGCACCACCTCCGAACCCAAGGGCGTGCTGCACACCGACCGCAGCCTCATCGCCGGCGGTTCCTGCCTCGCCCTCGCCCTGGAGCTCGGCCCGGACGACGTCGGCTCCGTCGCCTTCCCGTACGCGCACATCGGCGGCCCCGACTACCTGGTCATGCTGCTCCTGTGCGGCTTCCCGGCCCTGCTGCTGGAGCACTTCTCGCTCCCGGGGTCCCTGGAGGCCTACCGCAGGCACGGGGTCACCATGGCGGGCGGCAGCACCGCCTTCTACTCCCTCTTCCTCGCCGAGCAGCGCAAGCAGCCCGCGGGGAGCAGGATCATCCCCACCCTGCGCCTGCTGTCCGGCGGCGGCGCCCCCAAGCCGCCCGAGCTCTACCACGAGGTGGTCCGCGACCTCGGCTGCGCCCTCGCGCACGGTTACGGCATGACCGAAGCCCCCATGATCACCATGGGCTCGCCGCGCGACCCCGTCGACCGGCTCGCCACCACCGAGGGCCGCCCGCCCGCCTCCATGGAGATACGCATCGCCGACGACGGCGAGGTGCTGCTGCGCGGTGAGGCCGTGTGCCAGGGCTACACCGACCCGGAGCTGACCAAACAGGCCTTCGACGCCGACGGCTTCCTGCGTACCGGGGACGTCGGCAGGCTCACCCCGGACGGCTACCTGGTCCTCACCGGGCGCCTCAAGGACATCATCATCCGTAAGGGTGAGAACGTCTCGGCCAAGGAGATCGAGGAACTCCTCTACGCCCACCCCGGCATCGCCGACGCCGCCGTGATCGGCCTGCCCGACCCCCAGCGCGGGGAACGCGTCTGCGCCGTCGTCGAGCAGCCGCCGGACGCCGGACCGCTCACCCTCGCCGAGGTCACGGCCTTCCTCCGCGAGGCGGGCCTGGCCGTCCACAAACTGCCCGAACAGCTCGAGGTGGTGGACGTGCTGCCCCGGAACGAGACCCTGCGCAAGGTCCTCAAGTACAAGCTCAGGGAGCGCTTTACGAAAGCGTGAGGCACGTCCGCCGCAAAGCCGCGTACCCTCCTCCGCAAGAGTTCCAAAGGGGAAGGGTCACGGTGGGCACACAGGACGGCCAGGACCGGGCGCGGGACGGCCTGGACGAAGGTCCCGGCACAGGTCCCGAAAGCGGCCCGCAGGACGGCCCGCAGGATCCCCTCGAACTGCTCCGGCTGGGAGACGCCGCCCTCGACGCGGGCGAACTCACCCAGGCCCGGCTCCACTTCGAGACCGCCGAGCGGCTGCTCGACGCGGACCCCGCGGCCCCCGACGCCCGGCGCGCCGCGGCGCTGCGCGGCCGGGCCGTGTCCCACCTGCTGGCGGGCGAGGTGCGGTACGCCTCCCACCTGCTGGAGGAGGGCATCACCCGGCTCGAACGGCAGACCGTGTCGGACGACGCCCGGCCCGACCCCGACGCCCTGCTGATGCTGCACATCGCGGCCATCGGGCCGTACACCGACCTGGGCGCCTACGCCCGGGCCGCCCACGCCGCCGAGCAGGCGCTCAACCTCGCCCCCGGGGCCGGCGATCCGGCCCTGGTCGCCCAGATGCACCGCAGCATCGCCCGCACCCTGATCGTCGCGGGACGTACCGGCGAGGCCGAGGCCTCCCTGGCGAAGGCGCAGGAGCTGTTCCAGCGGCTGGAGCTGCACACGGACCTGGCCCACTGCCACTGGATGCGCGGCTACGTCCACTCCCAGGACGGCGACCTGGAGCAGGCCGAGCGCGAGCTGCGCACCGCCCGCGACATGCTGTCCGCCGGCCGGTCCGTGCTGTTCACGGTGCAGGTCGAGGTGGAGCTCGCCGACGTGCTCCGGCGGCGCGGCAAGCCCGCCGAGGCCGAGGAGCTGCTGACCCGGCTGCTGGACGAGCTGGGCCCCTGGCGCGGCGCCGTCCACGCCGGCGGGGCGCACCGGCTGCTCGGGCTGCTGGCGGAGGAGCGCGGTGACCCGGAGGCCGCGGAGGAGCACTACGTGTCCGCCCTGGCGCTGCTGGAACGCGCGGGAGCCGCCGGGGACCTGGCGGACATCTGCCGGCTGCTGGGCGACCTGCTGCGCCGGTCCGGCCGGGTGGAGGCCGCGCTGGACGCCTACCGGACGGGCCTGGGCCACCGCGCGGCGATCGGCACCACCACGCTGGGCCCGGCTCCGGCCGACTCCTGACCCCGGCCGGCCCCGCCGCCGTACCGGCTCAGGGCTTGTGGACCGTGTTCACGTAGCCCGTGCCGCCCGCGGCGAGGCCGTCGACCGTCTTCTCCACCTCCGTCAGGGACTGGGCCTTCCTGGCGTTGTGGTAGAACCAGTCGACCTTCATGTCCCAGCTGCGCTTCCCGGCGAACGGCAGGTCCACGAACCAGGCGTTGAAGTTCACGGACATGCTCTGGGTCGGGTAGTACTTGCCCCCGGTCCGGAACAGCTCGTGCCCGTCGAGGCTGTAGGTCACCACGCCGTGCGCGGCCGTGGTGACCAGCGTGTGCCACCCCCTGAGGCTGGACGTCGTGGCCCGGGTGACCCGGTCCCCCTCCCTCGCGCTGCGCCAGGTCGTCGTGTCGAGCCTCGGGCCGGGGGCGCCCCAGCCCCCGTTCGGCTGGTACTCGTTGTCGAGCTCGCTGTACTCGGCGTGGTGGTGGGGCGAGATCATGTAGAAGGTCTCGTTGACGTGGTCGCCGTTGCGGCCGCTCGCCGGTTCGTCCGTGAAGTGGATCCGGGCGGCGAAGGTCCCGGTCAGGAACTTCGTGCCGGTGGTGTGCACCTCGGCCTGGGTGGTGCCGCGCTTCGTCCCGTCGGTGGCGGCGCGCAGCTGCAGGACCTGGCCGCCCAGCGCGTCCTCGTCCGCGGGGAAGCTGACCCCTCCCGCCGACCACGTGTCGCGGATGCCGGGACCACCCCCGCTGGTGCGCACCAGCCAGCCGTGGGCGCGCAGCGCCGGGTCACGGGGGCCGCTGTAGCGGAAGTCGTCGAAGACGATCCCGGAGGGCGGCGCGGGCCGTGCCGCGCCTGCGGCCGGGCCCCGGGGGGACGTGGTGACGTCACCGCCGGGCTCGTCGCCCCAGACGTGCCTGCCGTCCAGGTAGCCGGTCACCAGCTTCGACGCCTGGAAGGTGTCGTGGGCGGGGCTGAACGACCGGTCGTCGCGCTGGTCCACCTTCCCGCCGGGACGGTACAGCTGCACCCCGATGGCCCCGCTCTTCGCGCCCGGGGCCAGGGTGCCCGCGGCCTTCGTGAAGGTGATCTCGAGGTAGTGGTCGGCGGCCGGTGCCGGACGGTCCATGGCGACGGTCCTCCCGTCGACGTTCGGGCAGCCCACCGAGGCCTGGACGCAGTTGAACGCGTACGGGGAACCGCCGTCCTGCGTGTACCAGTACCGGACCGCCACGTCGGCCAGACGCACCCGGTGGTCCGAGGTGTTGACGACCTCCAGCCACGGCCGGGCCGTGGCGGCCGACGCCGACGTGCCCGCCTTGTAGCGGACGGTGAGCTCAGGGGGCGGCCGATGTGCCTCGCGCCACACGGGGTACAGCGCCGTGACGCCCGCGCCGACGGCGACCGCGAGCAGCAGGTACCCGGCCACCCTCCACACGGGGTGGCTCCGCTTCCCGCGCCCCGAGGGTACGAGCCGGTCTGACCGGACGGAGGGGCGGACAGAGGGGCGGGCAGGACCCACGGGGAAGCTCCTAGCGCGGTGGAGGGGCGATACCGAGGGCACGCCATGCGGTCTGCGGGATCCGGTCGGACCGGCGGCGGAACGCGGGCGCCGCCTACGAGGCGGCGTCGCGCACGGGCGCGACGGCGCCGACCGCCGGTGGAGCCGTCTCCCCGCGCTGGCGCGGGAGGTGGGGCTGCGGATGGGGCTGGAAGGCGATGTCGTCGTGGGCACCGCCGACCTCGATCCGGGCCCGGGTGCCCCAGTTGGTGCGCCGCAGCGTCGCCAGGGACCACAGTCGCAGCGGCAGCAGCAACCCGATGTTGAGCAGGGCGTACAGCGGGGCGGCGAGGAACGTCAGCATCCGGTCGACGATCCTCACCTGCGCGGCGCCGCGCAGGTAGTGGACGGACCGGACCCAGGCCATGACGCACATGTAGGCGAGGTAGCCGGCCAGCAGCGTCCAGCCCTGCGGGTGCATCAGGACCGCGACGAGCGCCGCGAGCAGCCCCGCGGTGAAGGCGACCCAGGTGACCAGCTCGACGAGGTTCAGCCACCAGTACATGCGGTGCAGCCGGAACTTGGCGAGGAGCAGGAAGCCCTCGCGGATGAACGACTTGCCCCAGCGGATCTGCTGGCGCACGTAGTGGCCGAGGCGCTCGGGGACGTCGGTGTAGCCGACGGCCGACGGCTGGATCAGGGAGAGCCCCTCGGTGAGGCAGTAGTACGTCAGGCGCCGGTCGTCCCCGAAGGTCGCCGGGCGGCCGAGGAAGCGCTGGTCGAGGAAGTCGTCGAGGTGCTTGCGGACGACCCACCCGCGGTACATGGCCAGCGACCCGCAGGCGCAGAGCACCGAGCCGAGGCGGGAGTAGGCCACCCGCTCGCCGAGGAAGGCGTTGACGTAGCGCATGTCGATGAGGCGGGTCAGCAGGTTGGTGCCGCGGTTGTGGGCGAGCACCAACCCGGTGACGCACTGGACCCGGCGCTTGGCGAAGGGCCGGGCGAGCTCCGCGACGGCGTGCCGGTCGAGCAGCGTGTCGGAGTCGATGCACAGGTACACGTCCGCGAGCGGCTCCTGCCGGAAGCCCGCGGCGAGGCCGTGGCGCTTGCCGCGGTTGCCGGGGAAGCGGACGAAGTCGAGGCGGACCCCGGCGCGCTGGAACTGCGGGCGCATCTCCTCGGCCAGGGCACGCGCCGAGTGGTCCTCGGAGCAGTCGTCGACCAGGGTGAGGGAGTGCGGTAGCAGGGTCTGCGCGAGGACCGACTCCAGGCAGCCGCGCAGCATCGCCGGGGCCTCGTTGTAGACCGTGATCACGCCGTGGATGCGTAGCCGGGTCACCGGCTTGTCGAACGCGAGCTCAGGACGGCGGCGCCGGCGGATGGAGAGCAGCAGCTTGACGGCGAGGAGGGACCCGACGGTCACTCCGTACCAGTGCACATGACGCAAGGACCACGAGAGGTGGTCCCAAGCACCCGCGAGATCGAGCATGGGCAGTGGAGACCTCCGTACGAACGCCCCCACCCGCCGGACAGAACCTTGAACACGTGTTCTGCGCACGAAGGTAACCCGGGCGGAGGTCCGGCGAAAGGTGCATCCTCCGCAGATTTCGCCCGGCAGCTCACAATCAGGCGTCCACAGGCCCTTCATGGACGAAGCGGACAGAGGATGTGAGAGTGCTCACACGGCACTTGACGGGCCCGCGCCCGCCCCTGGGCGGCACGGAAGGAAGGCTTAGGCCGACAGCGGCCGGGCCGCGTCGTCGGTGGCGGCCTCGAGATCGGGGAAGACCTCGAAGAGCCGGCGCACGCCGAGCGCGGCCAGCACCCGGTTGACGTGCGCGACACCGTCGGAGGGGCTGTTCCGCGGGAGGATCAGCCGCAGTTGCCCGGCGCAGGACCGCATCAGCCGCCGGGCGGCGATCAGCACACCCACACCGCTGGAGTCGCAGAAGTGGACCCCGGCCAGGTCCAGCACCACACTGTGGCGCCCGTCGGCCACCGCGTCGTGCACGTGCTGGCGCACCACCGGCGCGGTCACGAGATCCATTTCCCCCGAAACGGTCAGGACCACCCAACCGTCCCGTTCGTCCTGCACCACCTGCAATGCCACTGTCTGGCCCTTCTCCCGGCAGCGGTCGTACAGACCCTATGCCCCGCCTGAGCCGCTTCCCCGCAATCTTCCGGTCACACCCGGATAACTCATTACCAGAATCGATCAGTTATGGCAGAAGCTTGCCTCAAGGCGTCGTACGTGGCAGCAATCGGCGGATACATTCGATCCGAGGCAGTGCGACCGTAGTAGGACGACGGTGACAAAGGGGGAGACGCGATGGCGGCATCCGCACCACCCCGCTGGGACCGCAAGATGCAACAGCGGCTCGCGCGCGGCGAGGAGGCCGCGCTCGGCGAGCTGTACGACCGCTACGCCTCCCTTGTGCACAGCCTCGCCCACCGCGTCATGGACGACGAGGAGGCCGCCGCCCAGATCACCCGTGAGGTCTTCGGCTACATCTGGGAGAACCCGGACGCCTACGACCCCAAGCAGGGTTCGCTGCGCTCCTGGGTCGCCGGCCTCACCCAGCGCCAGGCCGTCCACCGGCTGCGCCAGTCGGAGACCCGCGGCGCCGGCACCCCGGAGCAGGTCGAGGCCAGGGTCCGCGAGGCCTCGACGGCCGCCCGCGCCGACTACATCGTGACCTCCATGCCCGAACCCCTGCGCCTGGCCCTCGACCTCGCCTACCGCCGCCGCATGGACTACCGCGAGGCCGCCGCCGACCTCGGGGTCACCGAGGACGAGGCGCGCCGCCGCCTCCGGCTCGGGCTGCAGTTGCTGTCCACCGCCGCGCAGGACACCTCGCCCCAGGGAAGGTCCCTGTGAACGGACCGGCCGAGAACGGCGAGCCTCCCCCGCCCGGGACCAACCTGCCCCGTGTGCCGATGCCCCGCGGCGCCGCCGAGGACGGCCCGCTGCCCCAGGCCCGGCCTGCCGCGCCCCCGTCGTCGCCGGACGTGCCCGCGCGCGAGGCGGCGAAGACGGCGCACGAGCCGGAGCGAGAAGCGGAGAAGGAGCCCGTGCGGCCCGGACCCCCGGAGTACGACCACCGCGTGCTGCGCTCCCTGCTCGGCGCGTGGGCACTGTCGGCCTGCTCCCGTGACGAGGCCTGCGCCGTCGAGGTCCACCTCACCGACTGCGCGCCCTGCGCCGAAGAGGCGGTGCGGCTGCGCCGCGCGGTGGGCCTGCTGCACCAGGAGGAGTCCCTCGACCTCGACCCGCTGCTGCGCGCCCGCGTCCTGGAGGGCTGCCTGGGCCGCCGCCCGGCCCGCATCCCCGTCCCCGGATGGGCCGCGCCGTACGACGCCGAGACCGCGCGCCTCGACGCGCTCCTCGCCGACCTCGGCGAACCCGAGTGGGACACGCCCGTCAAGCTGGTCTGGGCGGGCGGGTCGCGCGAGCTGACGCTCTGCGGCGTCCTGGCCCATCTCGGCTCGGTGGACGGGGTCGTGGCCACCGCGCTCGGCCTCGACGACCCGCTCGGCCCCGGCGCGCCCCGCACACGCCTGGAGCGCACCGAACTCGCCGGGGAGCGCTGCCGCCGCCACACGCACGCCTTCGTCCGCAACAAGTGGCGCACCCAGACCCGGGACATCGTGCGGACGCTGTCCTTCGCCGGCTCCGCGACCGGCGGGCTGCCCGTGGACTTCACCGACGCCGTCGTGCCGATGCGGGACGCCCTGATCGACCGCGCCTTCGAGTGCTGGATCCACGCCGAGGACATCGCGCAGGCCCTGGACTACCCCGAGTACGGGCCGCCGGCGGCGCCGCACCTCAACCGCATGATCGACCTCGCGGCCCGGATGCTGCCCACCGCCCTGGCCGCGCTCCGCCAGGCGGGACGGGCCGAGTCCACCGCCCGTCTCGTACGGGCCGGTGCGCCCGGCCGTACCCTCGACCTCCACGTCGAGGGCTCCGGCGGCGGCCACTGGTACATCTCCCTGGACTCGCCCGGCGCGATCGGCACCCCGGAGACGGTGGTCGCCGAGATCGCCGTCGACCAGCTCGACTTCTGCCAGCTGGCCGCGGGCCACATCGCGCCCAGCCGCGTCGCCGCCGGGCGCGACGGGGACCACGCGGCGATCCGGGACGTCCTGCACGCCACGGCATCGTTGTCACGCCTCTAGGCCATGTCGCCCAGGGGCCCCGGGCACGGAACCTGGCCGGCGGCGGCTACCCCTTGCTCACCGCCGTGAGCACCTCCGGCAGGCGGCCCAGCAGGCGGGGCGCCGCCGTGCGGACCCCCAGCACCGCGAACGCGGCCCCGTAGAGGCAGCCCAGCGGCAGGACGAGCCACAGCGCGCCGTGCCGCCCCGAGACGTGGAGCCAGATCAGTACGCCGAGCACGGGAAGCGTGATCACCGCGCCCGTCACCGCGCCCCCGGCGAGGCTGAGCCAGGCCAGGCTCCCCTGTCCCGGCGCGGCGGCGCTGCCGAAGCGGTTCTCCTGCGGCATGGAGTAGGGGAAGCGCACACTCGCCCAGGCGCCGGTGGCGATCAGCGCCCCCAGCAGCGCGATGGAGAGCCCGAGGGTCTCGGCCGCCGCGTCGGCCCGCCCCAGCAGGAAGGCCGCGCCGATGGTCACGACGGCCACGTACGGGACGCCCACCACCGCGATCGCCAGCGCCCGCCCGCGCAGTTCCGCGTACGCGTCCGTGCGGGAGGAGACGGTCGCGGCGACCGTCCAGAAGGCGGAGCCGTCCATGCCGAACTGGTTGTACATCTGCAGCCCGAGCAGTGCGGCCGCCCAGCAGGCGGTGTAGACGCTGCCTTGCTGGACCGCCGAGACGAGCGGCAGCAGCAGCCCCAGGGCCAGGGCGGTGGCCCAGGCGGCCTTGGTCCGCGGATCGCGCCAGGCGTAGCGGAACTGGCGCTCCATGACGGTGCCGGTGCGCCCCTCCGGGAGCAGCCGGAACCGGGTCTCCCGGACCCTCGACGGGCCCGCCTGCACGGTGGAGGCGTCCGGGCGGGTCATGAGCCGGTCCAGACTGCGGTGCCACCACACGAGCACCAGCCCCAGCACGGCACCGGTCCAGGCGAGTTCGGCGACCGCGAGCCCGTACCCGCCCTCCCCCGCCGACCGCACCGCGTCCAGCGCCGACGCCGGCGGCAGCCAGCGCAGCACCGAGGTGAGGGCGCCGACCCGCTCCAGGCCGTGCCCGGAGGTGAGCGCGTTGGCGCCCAGGCTGACCAACTGGGCGCCCACCGCGACCAGCAGGCCGCTGAGCACCGCCAGGTCGCGTCCCTTGCGGCTGGTCAGCAACCGGGTGTTGGCCGCGGCGACGGCCCGCGACAGGGCCACGCACAGCAGCACGGTGAGCGGCACCGCGATCACCGCCGCCACCGCCGAGGCGGCGCCCGCCACGACGGACACCGCCGCGCCGGCCACCACCAGAAGGGTGAGCAGCGGCCCGACGCCGACCAGCGAGGACACCAGGAGCGCCCGGATCAGCGGCCGCGGCCGCAGTGGCAGCATCGCCAGCCGGGTCGGGTCGAGGGTGTCGTCGCCGCCGAAGACGAACAACGGCATGGCGGCCCAGCCGACCCCGAGCACGACCGCCACGCCGATGGCCGCCGAGGGCGCGTAGTCGTTCCCGCGCAGGGCGACCAGCCCCACGCCCAGGCCCAGCGCGTAGAGCAGGGACACCAGGCTGCCGATGATCCAGCCGACCCGGCGACCCGTCGACTGCCGCAACCCGTTGCGGAGGACCGACAGCTTGAGCCGTACGAAGGTGCCCGTCACGACCGGCTCGCCCCGGCCGGCCCGGCCCCGCCGTCCGCGCCGCCCCCGCCCTGCCCGGCGCCCCGCGCCGCCGGAGCGTTCGCCCCGCCGAGCCAGTCCAGGTCCTGCCCCGGGCCGCGGTCCCGGGCGCCCACCAGGGTCAGGAAGGCGTCCTGCAGCGTCGGCGCCTGCCCGCGCACCTCGGCGAGCGGGCCCTGGGCCACGATCCGGCCGGCGGCCATCACCGCGACCCAGTCGCACAGGCTCTCCACCAGCTCCATGACGTGCGAGGAGAAGACGACGGTCGCCCCGGAGCCGGTGTAGCGCTCCAGCACCCCGCGGATGACCTGGGCGGAGACGGGGTCGACCCCCTCGAAGGGCTCGTCCAGGAAGAGCACTTCGGGATTGTGCAGCAGTGCCGCGGCCAGGCCGATCTTCTTGCGCATACCCGTCGAGTAGTCCACGACGAGCTTGTTGGCGGCGCCGGCCAGGTCGAGGACATCGAGCAGCTGGGCGGCCCGGCGGTCGGTCTCCGCACCCGGGATGCCGCGCAGCCGGCCCGTGTACGCCAGCAGTTCGCGGCCGGTGAGCCGCTCGAAGAGCCGCAGCCCCTCGGGCAGGACGCCGATGCGGGACTTCACGGCGACCGGGTCGCGCCAGACGTCGGCACCGCCGACCTCGATGAGGCCGTCGTCGGGCCGCAGCAGGCCCGTCACCATCGACAGGGTCGTGGTCTTGCCCGCGCCGTTGGGTCCGACGATCCCCACGAAGTGCCCGGCGGGCAGGGTCAGATCGATCCCGGCGACGGCGATCTGCTGCCCGAAGCGTTTCCATAGTCCATGGACGCGTACGGCGGGCGCGACGGATGCATTCGGCATCCGCCCAGCCTATGACGACGGGGGTGGGGCCCGGCTAGCGTCCGCAGGCGTAGGCGAGGGGGGAGATCAGTTCCTCGGTGTCCGGCAGCCACCGGTTGAGGGCCGTGGGCCGGCGCACCCACTGGACGACGCCGCCCGTGCCGAGCCGCGTGGGCGGGGCCGGGACCCAGTCGCCGTCGCCGCGCACCACCAGGTCGAGCGAGGAGGGCGCCCAGCCGAGCCGGCGCAGCAGGTCCGGCGCCTTCGCGCCGGCTCCGGGCAGTACGAAGAAGATCATCCGGCGGGACGGGGTCCCGAGCACCGGGCCAAGCGGCAGTTCCATGCGCTCCATGCGGGCCAGCGCGAGGCAACCGGCGTCCTCCGGGACGTCGATGGCGTCGAAGGTTCGTCCGGTGGGGAGCAGGACCGAGGCATGGGGCTGCCGCAGCCACATCCTGCGTACCGTGGCTCCGCTCCCGCTCGCCTCACCGACCCAGCCGGGCCCGGTCGGGTGCGCCCCGGGCGCCGGGCAGGCGGTGTCGCCGCAGGAACAGCGCGGGGTGCGCGGACCGCCGCGGCCGGCGGCGGCGTCCTCGACGAGCCAGGCACCGGGCAGCACGTCCCAGTGCCGCTCCTCCGCGTACCCGACGGCGGCTTCGAGGAGTTGGCCGGCGATCCGCGGCGGGGCTGCGATGGTGTGTTCCACGGTGTCTTCCACGACCTTCACAACTGCGCTGCCCAGCGCGGGTTACGGGCGGTGACGTCCCGGCCTCGCGGCTCATGGCGGGCGCACGGGAGCACTGGTGGGGGCGCGCGGTAGGGGGAGGTCCGACATCCGGGTAGTCACCCTTGGGTGTGTAGGCATGCATCCCACCGCAAATTATGTCCTTTGCGGCGAATTTGAGTGGCGCGTACCGGGAAGGGATCTTCGGGAAGGGATCTTGAGGTCCCGAAAGCGGCAGCTGTGAGGGGGAGCCCATGGCCGCACGACCGCTCGTCGCACGCCAGCCGAACGAACGGCTGCAGGCACTGATCCAGGAGGCAGGCTGCTCCAACGCCGGATTGGCCCGCCGGGTCAACATGTGCGGCGCGGAGCACGGCCTCGACCTGCGTTACGACAAGACCTCCGTGGCCCGCTGGCTACGCGGCCAGCAACCGCGGGGCAGGGCACCGGCGATCATCGCCGAGGCCATCGGCCGGAAGCTGGGCCGCACCGTCACCATCGACGAGATCGGCATGGCCAACGGCAAGAACCTGGCCACCGGTGTCGGCCTGCACTTCTCGCCCACCGTGCTCGGCGCGATCGAGCAGGTCTGCGAGCTGTGGCGGAGCGACGTCGGCCGCCGGGACTTCCTCACCGGATCCACCGTGGCGGCCTCGGCCCTGGTCGAGCCCAGCCGGGACTGGCTGATCACCCGGGCCGACGCCCAGGTAGCCCGCGCCGGCGGGCAGCGTGTCGGCATGTCCGACGTCGAGGCGGTACGGGCGACCACCCGGGCGCTGAACGAACTCGACCACCGCTTCGGCAGCGGTCAGGTGCGCCCCGTGGTGGTGCACTACCTCAACAGCGTGGTCTCCGGGCTCCTCGCCGGCTCCTACCGGGAGGCGACGGGCCGTCAGCTCTTCTCGGCCGTCGCCCGGCTGACCGAACTCGCCGGCTACATGGCCGTCGACACCGGCCAACCCGGCCTGGCGCAGCGCTACTACATCCAGGCGCTGCGGCTGGCCCAGGCGGCGGGGGACCGCGCGTACGGGGGCTACGTCCTCGCCGCGGGGATGAGCCACCTCGCCGCGCAGCTCGGCACCCCGCGCGAGATCGCCCAACTCGCCCGCGCCGCCCAGGAGGGCGCCCGCGGTCAGGTCACCGCCACCGCGCAGGCCATGTTCTACGCGGCGGAGGCGCGCGGCCACGCGCTGATGGGTGACGCCCGGGCCTGCGGCGCCGTCGCGGGGCAGGCCGTGGAGGCGCTGGAGCGCTCCGAACCGGGCGACGACCCCGACTGGATCCGGCACTTCGGACCGGCCTACCTCGCCGACGAGCTCGCCCACTGCCACCGCGACCTCAACCAGGCACCGCAGGCGGTCCGCCGCGCGGAGGAGGCGCTGGCCGGGCACGCCCCGGACAAGGCCCGCCGCCGCGCGATCGGCCTGCTCCTGCTCGCCCAGGCACAGGTCCAGCAGCGGGAGGTCGAGCAGGCCTGCCACACCGGCGCCCAGGCCGTCGAACTGCTCGCCACGCTGCGCACCACCCGCGGCGCGGAGTACCTCGACGACCTCCGCCTGCGCCTGCAGCCGTACGCGGCGGAGAGCTCCGTCCGGGAGTTCGACGCCCGCCTGGAGGAGGAGGAACTGGCTGCGTGACGGCACGGGGGCGGGGGCGTCGCGCGCCCCCGTCCCGCGAATCGTTACAGGAACGACATCAACCCACCGGTAGGGGCACCCTGTTCTGCGACGGGGCGGCCCCCCGGATCCCGTCGGACCCACCGCGGCATGGTGACGTCCGAAGCAGACCCGGTAGCGTGAGCCGACGATTCCGTAGCGACGGAGAAGGCAGAGGTACCGGTGATGCACGGCGGACGCGGTGACGAGGCGTATCCGGAGGTGCACGAGGGCGTGGTGCTGCCCGCGGACGGGGGCATACCCGGCCCGGGAGCGACCGCGGCCTGGGGTTCCGGCCCCGCGGCCGGGCAGCCGTGGGGCGAGCAGCCCCAGGCGTACGGCCCCCCGCACCAGTCCCTCCCGGACACCGACGCGACGCAGCTCTTCCCGCCGTACCCGCAGGCGCGGCCGCCCATGCCGGCCCACGAGCCGCAGCAGCCCCCGGCGCCCCAGTTCCAGCCCGGCCCGGTGGCGGACGCCACACAGGTCCTGCCGCCCTACCCGATGCCCGGGGCCGCCCCGTACGGCGTACGCCCGGGCACCCTGGCCGACGCGGACGCGACCCAGCACCTGCCGCGCTTCGAAGACGCGCCAGCCCCGCAGCAGGCCCCCGGCTACGGCTATCCGCACGACCCCCAGGGTCACCAGGGCAACGACGCGATGCTCCCGGCACAGCAGCCCCACGACGACTTCGGGCACCTGTACCGCCAGGACGGCCCGCCCCCGCAGCAGCCCGGCTACGCGGCGTCCCCGGACTACGCACAGCCCGCCTACGGTCAGCAGCCCGCCTACGCGCCGCAGCCGTCCTACGACTACGACCAGCCCGCCCCGGCCCGTCGCAAGCTCACCCCGGCCGCGCTGATCGGCATCGTCGTCGGCGGCTGCGCCGTCGCCGGTCTCCTCGCGGGCGCCCTGATGAGCGGCGGGGACGACGACCCCGCCGCGGCCCAGTCCCCGTCGGCCTCGTCGAGCGCCTCGTCCCCGGCCTCCTCCGGGGGAGGCGACGAGGGCGCGGCGGAGGAGCAGGCCAAGGGGCTCGAGGCCCTGCTCAAGACGAGCGGCAGCAACCGGACCTCCGTGATCAACGCGGTCGCCGGCATCAAGGGCTGCCGGAACCTGGACGGGGCGGCCGCCGACCTGCGGGCCGCCGCGCAGCAGCGCAACGACCTGATGACGCAGCTGAAGTCGCTGCCGGTGGACCAGCTCCCCAACCACCAGGACCTCACCGACGCCCTCAACAAGGCGTGGACGGCCTCCGCGGCCGCCGACAACCATTACGCGGCCTGGGCCGACCAGCTCAAGGCCGGCAAGAAGCTCTGCCGTCACGGCCAGGCGCGCCACACCGACCAGTACGCGGCGGGCAACACTCAGAGCGGTACCGCCACACAGGCGAAATCGCGCGCGGCGGCGCTGTGGAACCCCATCGCGAAGAAGTACGGGCTGACGCAGCACCAGGGCGGTCAGCTCTGAGACGACGGGCCCCCGGGAACGGATCCCGGCCCCGGGGGACGTGAAGCGCCGGCGGCCGTGGCCGTCGGCGCTTCCCCGCTCCCGCCGCGGCACCCGCGGACCCCGGCCCCCGTGGACCCCGGCGCCCGTGGACCCCCCGGCGCCCGTCAGCCCGGGGCGTTCTCCAGCGTCTTCGTCACGTCCACGAAGCCCTTGCGCGCGGCGACCAGTCGGCCCTTCTCGACCTTCTGGAAGGTGATCCGGCCGTTGACCAGGCGCGGCTGGTCGATGATGGAGGCCGTGTCCTGCTCGCGCCAGCCGAGCGGGGGCGTGAGGCCGTCGGTGGAGACGTCGTGCGCCTCGTCCAGCGCCTGCTTCAGCGACGGGGCCGTGACCGCCTGGTCCTTGCCCATCTTCTCGATGACCTCGGCGAGGGCCGTGTAGGCGATCCACGTGGTCTGCACGCCCGGGTCGTTCGGGTCGATGCTGTTGTCGCCGAAGGCGTACCTCTTGATCGTGTTCCGCATCAGCGCCCAGCGCGAGTCGGACGCCGGCGGGTACCAGCCGGTGACGAAGGCACCCTCCAGCGGGCTGTTGCTGCCGCCGGTGCTGTCCAGGGTGGACTGCTGGACGCTGCCGAGGACGGAGGCGATCTGGGCCTTGGGGCCGTCGACCAGGCCGGTGGCCGGGTCGGTGGTGGTCGTCCGGCGGAAGGCGTCGAAGAAGGTGGCGGTCTTGTCGCCGAGCGCGGCGCTCACGCAGTCGCCGGGGTGGTTGCTGCCGATCGCCCGCCGGGAGATCCCGTTGTAGTCGGTGGCGTCCTCGGGGGCGCGCAGGTCGGTGGCGCTGGTGCGGCCCTCGTCGCGCAGGCCGGCGTCGAGGAAGCGTGCGAAGAGGTCGCCCGCGGCGGTGTCGGGGCGTATGAGGCTCACCTTGTCGCACTTGCCCGCCAGTTGACGGCCGGCCCCGGCCATCAGCGCGGGCAGGCCGCCGTTGACGGGGTAGGAGAGCGGGCTCTCGAACTCGTCCTGGGTGATGCCGTAACCGCCGAGGTACGGGATCCCCTCGGCCTCCAGCGTGGAGGTGAAGGCGGCGCCGAACTGGCTGTAGGAGCCGACGACGGCGACCGCGCCCTCGTCGGCGGCGCGCTGGGCGCAGTCCCCGACGCCGAGGGCGCTGTTGTGGTCGTTGCAGGTAATGACCTTCAGCTCCCGGCCGGCGATGCCGCCGCGGGCGTTGACGTACTTGGCGAAGGCCTTGGCCATGCCGGGCATGCCGGGCATGTTGGTCGCACTGGTGTTCTCCGGAGCCCACGTCATGACGACGACCGGGCCCGTGGTGCCACCCGTCCCCCCCGGGAGCGTGCCGCATCCTGCCAGCAGGGCGACGCCGGCCATCGCGGATGCGAACGGAACGGCTCTGCGCGTACGCCAATCACTCATGGAATGGGAAGATTCCGCGTTTGTCGCAACACCAGGGTGAACGCGAGGGAACGGAGGGTCACCATCGGGTGAACAGAGTGTGTGGAGCCTGGAGCACGTACGATCGTGCACTGTGCAGAGTACGGAGAAGTCTTCCCGCCGCGGCACCCGCTCCTCCACGATGGGGGGCATGCCGCTCAACGACATGCCCTGGTGGCGCTGGCGCACGAACGTGCGCTCCGCGCTGCACATGATCAGCGACCCGGTGTTCCAGCGCGAAGTCTGGCTCACCGGGCAACCGGGTTACGGCGACGTGACCGACGCCGTCTACCGCCTGGTCGAGGACACCTGGCTCGACAACTGGTCCGCGGAGAAGTACGTGGGCACCGTCTTCCGGGACTCCCAGGAGGCGGCCCTGGTCGACGTGGCCGTGCTGCGGGTGCTGAAGATACTTCACCAGGTGGGCGCGGACGCCCCCGTCTCCGCGTACCTGGAGCACCACGCGTGGCCCGAGGCCGTGCGGGCCGCCCGCGAGGCGCACGTACGGATGGCCACCGGGGACGGCGAGGACCCGGACACGCCGCCGCGGTCACTGGACATCCTCAAGATCTACACACGCACGGCCTGAGCCGTCCGCGCGCGGCACGCGAGCGGGGTGCCACCTGCGACGACACCCGGGGCGCCCGGTTGGCGGACGCCTTGGAACGGCGGGGCGACTTTGTGCGACCCTAGCCCCGTGAACGCCGTCGACGATTCGCCGCCGCAGTCCCAGCAGTACATCCTCACCCTGTCGTGCCCCGACAAGGCGGGGATCGTGCACGCCGTGTCGAGCTACCTCTTCATGACCGGGTGCAACATCGAGGACAGCCAGCAGTTCGGCGACCACGACACGGGGCTGTTCTTCATGCGGGTGCACTTCTCCGCGGGCCACCCGGTCACCGCCGACAAGCTGCGGGCCAGCTTTGCGGCCGTCGCCGACGCCTACGCCATGGACTGGCAGATCACGCCCTCCGCCGAGCGGATGCGCATCATCCTCATGGTCAGCAAGTTCGGGCACTGCCTGAACGACCTGCTCTTCCGCACCAGCATCGGAGCGCTGCCGGTGGAGATCGCCGCCGTGGTCTCCAACCACACCGACTTCGCGGAGCTGGCGGGCTCCTACGACGTCCCCTTCCACCACATCCCGGTGACGAAGGAGAACAAGGCCGAGGCCGAGGCGGAGCTGCTCTCCCTGGTGGAGAAGGAGAACGTCCAACTGGTCGTCCTCGCCCGCTACATGCAGGTCCTGTCCGACCACCTCTGCAAGGAGCTGGCCGGCCGCATCATCAACATCCACCACTCCTTCCTGCCCAGCTTCAAGGGCGCCCGGCCCTACCACCAGGCCCACGCCCGCGGGGTGAAGCTGATCGGCGCGACGGCGCACTACGTCACCGCCGACCTCGACGAGGGCCCGATCATCGAGCAGGAGGTCGAGCGGGTGGGCCACGGGGTCAACCCGGAGCAGCTGGTCGCCATCGGCCGCGACGTGGAGTGCCAGGCCCTGGCACGCGCCGTGAAGTGGCACAGCGAGCACCGCGTCCTGCTCAACGGCCGCCGCACCGTCGTCTTCGCCTGACACCCTGCCGGCGGCCCCCGGAGCAGGCCGGGGCGCCGGCCCGGACGGGCCTCAGGCCTGGCAGACGGGCACGCCGGCGACGTCCGCCAGGAAGGTCTCGACCGCCGCGTACCAGGCTTCGGGCTGGTCCCAGGGGACGAGGTGCCCGGCGTCGGGGATCTCCGCGTACGAGCCCCGGGGCAGCACGCGCACCATCTCCTGGGCCTCTGCGCGGCCCAGCTCGCCGTCCCAGCCCCGCACGACGAGGGCGGGGCAGGACACCTGGGCCAGCTCGTCCCAGTGGGCGTCGTGGATCCAGGACTCCCGGGAGCGCAGCATGTGGCGCCGTTCGAACACCGGGCGCCAGCCGTCGGCGTGCTCCTCCATCACCTCGGCGAAGAACTCCCCGCGGGCCGGGCGGGAACCCTCCAGCCACGGATCCTCCTCGCCGAACCACCGGCGCACCGCGTCGGGACCGGCGAAGGGCAGCGGCCAGGCTCTGAACCAGTCCTCCCAGCAGCGCTGGCTCGCCTCCCCGAGGGCCACCGCGCGCATGTCGCACAGCACCACGGCCCGCACCAGCGACGGGCGGCGCACGGCGAGCTGCCAGGCGGTGAGGGCGCCCATCGAGTGCCCCACGACGGTGACCGGGGCGAGCCCCAGCTGCTCGACGACGGCGGCGGCGTCGGCCACGTAGGCGTCACGCGTGTAGGGCCCCTCGGGCTTGGCGCTTCTTCCGTGGCCGCGCTGGTCCAGGGCCACCACTCGGTGGCGGGCGGCGAGCCGCCGGGCGGTGCCGGCCCACTGGGAGGCCCGTCCCATCAGGCCGTGCAGCAGCAGGACGGCGGGCCGCGGCGCCTCCTCGGGCTCGGAGGCCGGCCCCGCCCCGGGCCCGGAGGCGGGAGCGGACCCGTCGGCGTACTCCCACGTCGTGAGCGGGAGGCCGCCCGCTCCGGTGACTTCGACGCGCCTGGCCATGTGCCGCACCCCCTGGTACGTGACGTTCAGACCCCCACGCTATCGAAATCCTGTTCGATATGCGTCTTCACACGCGCAACACCGCTCTTTCGAGTGACAACGCTCAAGGATTGCCGGCGCGCGCCGAGGGGAGGACTTCAGCGGGACGCGGCCCGGCGGGGAAGACGGGCAGCGGGGAGCCACCCGGACAGCTCGGGGATCCGGGTGGGCTCCACGGGGGCCCAGGGGGGGGGAACGGGGGACGGGGGAGGTAGGGACTCCGGCGCATGGGGAGGCGCCGGGGTCCCTCGAACAACGGCCCCGGCACCGGTGGCGCCCACGACCCGGCCGGAATCCAGCCGGCGCGTGACGCGACTACCGCTTGGCGACGAACACGTGCGAGGCGGTCTCCGCGCTCAGCTCCGCGGCCTCGCCACCGCTGCCGACCAGCACACCGCCCGCCGACGGGGTCACCGACACCACCGCGCCCGGCTGCACGCCGGCCCGCCGCAGCGTGTACATCAGCTGCGCGTCCGTCTGGATGGGCTCGCCGATCCGCCGCACGACCACGCTCGCGCCGGCCACGCCCGTCTCCAGGTCGGTCAGGCTGACCATGCCCTCGTCCAGGAACGGGTCCGCGCCGTCCTTCTCGCCCAGCTCCTCCAGGCCCGGGATCGGGTTGCCGTACGGCGACTCCGTCGGGTGCCGCAGCAGCTCGAGGACGCGGCGCTCGACCGCCTCGCTCATCACGTGCTCCCAGCGGCACGCCTCGGCGTGCACGTGCTCCCACTCCAGGCCGATGACGTCGACCAGCAGGCACTCGGCCAGCCGGTGTTTGCGCATCACGCGCGTCGCGATCCGCCGGCCCTCGGAGGTCAGCTCCAGATGCCGGTCGCCCGCGACGTGCACCAGTCCGTCCCGCTCCATGCGCGCGACGGTCTGACTGACCGTCGGTCCGCTCTGGTCGAGCCGTTCGGCGATTCGGGCGCGCATGGGGACGACACCCTCCTCCTCCAGCTCAAGGATGGTGCGGAGATACATCTCCGTCGTGTCGATCAGTCCGGACATGCGCGCCCCTCGGTGGCTCGTACGTGGCCCTGGACTCAATTCTGACGCATACGACCGACAACCGGTGCCCCGTGGTTGACAGGCGGACGCCGCGGCACCACGGTTCTCGGCATGACCGATCTGGCCGCCACATATTTCGATGCCGCCATCGCACTGCTGAGGCGCGTGAGGGACGAGGAGTCCGCGGGGATCGAGGCGGCCGCGGCCGCGCTCGCGGACACCGTGGCGGCCGGGGGACGGGTGTTCGCCTACGGCGCCGGGCACTCCTCGCTCCCCGCGCAGGACGTCGTCTACCGCGCGGGCGGCCTCGCCCTGGTGAACCTGCTCGCCGTGCCCGGCGCGGTCGGCGTGGACGTCGTCCCGGCCACGCTCGGCAGCGCGCTCGAACAGGTCGGCGGCCTGGCCCGGGTCGTGCTGCGCAGCTCTCCCGCGCGGGCGGACGACCTCCTGGTGGTCATCTCCCTGTCCGGCCGCAACCCGCTCCCCGTGGAGATGGCGCAGGAGGCCAAGGCCCTCGGGATGAAGGTGATCGGCGTCACATCGGTGGCGTACGCCAAGGAGACGCACTCACGGCACGCGAGCGGCACCTTCCTGAAGGACCACTGCGACGTCGTGATCGACAGCAAGATCGCGCCGGGCGACGCGGAGCTGTCCGTGCCGGGGATCCCGGCGCCGTTCGGTCCGGCCTCCACCGTGGTGACCAGCGCGCTGATGCAGGCCGTCGTGGCCACGGCCGCTGCGGACCTGGCCGGGCGCGGCGTCACGCCGCCCATGCTCCGCTCGGGCAACGTCGACGGGGGCCACGAGTGGAACGCGAAGGTCTTCGAGGAGTACGCGGACCGGATCTTCTACCGCCACTGAGCCCACGGTCAGGCCCGCGGCGGAAGGTCGAGCGGCGGCAGGTCGAGGGAGGCCGCCACCCGCAGCGCGACGTCCTCGGCGAAGGTGGCGTCCGCCCGGTCGAAGGGACGGCGGCCCGTGCCGCGCAGGAAGGTGAGCACGCCGAGCGTGCGGCCGCGGCTGCGGAGCACGGCGCACAGTCCGTGGACGGTGCCGTCGGGCCAGCGCCGGGCGGCGGCCCAGCCGGCGACCTGGGCCCGTGAGGCCGGCTCGGCGGCCGCGGCCCCGAAGCCGGCGCGCACGGAGCCGGTACGGGCGACCGCCTGCAGGGCCGGGTGCCCCTCCCCGTACCGGACCGGGATGCCGCCGGACACCGGCAGGCAGGGCCCCGCGCCGCCGGAGGGCGTGGCGGCGACCCGGACGAGCCGGGCCCCGTCGGGCGCCAGCACGTCGAGCAGCGCGTGCTCGGCGAACCCGGCGAGGGCGAAGTCCACGTAAGCGGTCGCCGCCTCCATGGGGTCCTCGCACTCGGCAGCAGCCAGCGCGGCCCGGTGCAGCTGGTTGCTGCGGAAGCGCAGCCGCGCCGCCTCCTGCTCGGCCAGCTTGGCCTCGGTGACGTCGTGGAAGAGCCAGCCGACGCCGAGCGGCACCGGCTCCTCCCCCAGCGGCGAACCGAGCCGCACGAAGCCGCTGCGCCAGCAGCAGCGCGTGCCGCCCTCCTCCCGCAGGCCCACCCACAGCTCGCTGGCCGCGGGGGGCGCGCCCTCGGCGAGCACGTGCTGCAGGGCGCTCTCCAGCTCCTCCACGCCCTGGTCGAGGAAGTCCCCCAGCGGCCGCCCGAGCGGCGCGTCCCGGCTGGTGCGCAGCACGCGGGCGGCGTACGCGTTGACCACGACGGGGCGCAGGTCGGCGTCGACGAGGACGACCCCGGTCGAGGCGTCGTCGAAGAGCGCCTCGCTGAGGGCTATCGAGCGCTCCAGGTCGATCTGGGCGTGCACCTCGGAGAAGGCGCAGTAGACCCCGGCGGGGCGCCCGTCGGAGCCGTGCACGGCGGCGGCCTGGGTGCGCACCAGCACCCGGTGGCCGTCCTTGGTCAGCAGCGCGAACTCGTGGACCTGGCGGCCGTCCGCGGCCATGGCGCCCAGCAGCCGCTCGCGCACCTCCTCGGCGTCGGCGGTGCGCGCGGCCCAGCCGGCGAAACCGCGCCGGCCGACGGCCTCCTCGGCCGTCCAGCCCAGGATGCGGGCGGCCTCCGCGTTCCAGTGCGTGATCACTCCGTCGCGGTCCAGGGCACAGAGGCCGGCCTCCATGCCGTCGAGGAGCGCGGCGAGCAGTTGCGGCGTCGCATCGAATGACTGCACGTCTGGACATTCAACCCCTGTGTGACCGACGACACAGGAACTTCACGAAATTCGGTGGCCGCGAGGCCGTGGTCCACGGGGCGGAAAGAACCGCGAGAAAAACCGCTTGTCGTCCGCCGGAGCCTTTCCTAAGGTTGCGGACACACACGAAGGGAGGTGGTCCGGAGAATGAGTTCCCATCGGACGCGTGAGGTGGCTGCGGGCTGACGCCTGCGCTCCTCGCCTGCGCGCGATGTGCGTAGCGGGCCAAATCCATCGCAGTCACCCGACCCGCGGGCTCGTCGGATTCGTCCGGCCGATGCCCGGACGGCCCGCCGTCCGGGGAGCAGCCCGCGGGTCGCCTGCGTCTGCGGGCGGTGACCTGTCCCGCCCCCTCCCCCGGCGTCGCGCGGCCCTCAGGGCGACAGGCGCCGCACCGTCCAGCCGTCCTCCGCGGTGGTGTACACCAGCCGGTCGTGCAGCCGGTTCTCCCGTCCCTGCCAGAACTCCACGCTGCGCGCGACCACCCGGAAGCCTCCCCAGTCCGGCGGCACGGGCACGTCGCTGCCCTCGGGATAGCGGGCCGTCAGCTCCTCGTAGCGGTGCTCCAGCTCCTCCCGCGAGCCCACCACCGAGGACTGCTCGCTCGCCCAGGCCCCGATCCGCGAGCCGTGCGGACGGGTGCGGAAGTACGCCTCGGTCTCCTCGCGCGACACGCGCTCGACGGCGCCCGCCACGATGACCTGGCGCGCGATCGGGTGCCAGGGGAAGAGCAGCGAGGCGTGCGGCCGCTCGGTGAGCTCCCGGCCCTTCCTCGACCCGTAGTTGGTGAAGAAGACGAAGCCGCGGTGGTCGTAGCTCTTCAGCAGGACCGTGCGCGAGCTGGGCAGTCCGTCCGCCCCCGCGGTGGAGACCACCATGGCGTTGGGCTCGTCGACGCGGGCGTTGACGGCGTCGGCGAACCAGCGCGCGAACTGCGTGTACGGGTCGCCGGCCAGTTCGTCCTCGGTCAGTCCGTGGGCGCGGTACTGCTTGCGCATGGCGGCGGGGTCGTGGTGGCTGTGCTGCACCCGCACATCTTGCAGCACGGCGGCGGCACCGTGTGCCGGACGGTGCGCCGGAACCCGCGCGGGACCTGCGCCGGACCTGCGCCGGACCTGCGCCGGAACACCCGCCGGAACATGTGCCGGACCTCACGCTTCACGTCACCTGCGGGAGGGGACAGACTTACAGGCCGGGTATCTGTGCCCTCTCGACATCGGGGGATATCGTGCGGGGCACCCAGTGCCAACCCCCATGCACCACCCCTGCACCACCCCGCGTGCCACAAGCACCACCGGATCGTCGACCGCATCAAGAGGAGCCGCCTGATGTCCGACTTCGTACCCGGACTCGAGGGAGTCGTCGCCTTCGAGACGGAGATCGCCGAACCCGACAAGGAAGGCGGCGCCCTGCGCTACCGCGGAGTGGACATCGAGGACCTGGTGGGCCACGTCTCCTTCGGGAACGTGTGGGGCCTGCTGGTCGACGGTGCCTTCAACCCCGGCCTCCCGCCCGCCGAGCCCTTCCCGATCCCCGTCCATTCCGGTGACATCCGCGTGGACGTCCAGTCGGCGCTGGCCATGCTCGCGCCGGTGTGGGGTCTGAAGCCGCTGCTGGACATCGACGCCGAGCAGGCCCGCGAGGACCTGGCGCGCGCGGCCGTGATGGCGCTGTCGTACGTGGCGCAGTCGGCGCGCGGCCAGGGGCTGCCGATGGTGCCGCAGAGCGAGATCGACAAGGCGGAGACGGTCGTCGAGCGCTTCATGATCCGCTGGCGCGGCGAGCCGGACCCCAAGCACGTCAAGGCCGTGGACGCCTACTGGACCTCCGCCGCCGAGCACGGCATGAACGCGTCCACCTTCACCGCGCGCGTTATCGCCTCCACCGGTGCCGACGTGGCCGCCGCGCTGTCCGGCGCGGTGGGCGCCATGTCGGGCCCGCTGCACGGCGGCGCGCCCTCGCGCGTGCTGGGCATGATCGAGGAGATCGAGCGGACCGGCGACGCCGAGGCGTACGTCAAGCAGGCCCTGGACAAGGGCGAGCGTCTGATGGGCTTCGGCCACCGCGTCTACCGCGCCGAGGACCCGCGGGCGCGGGTGCTGCGCCGTACGGCCAGGGAGCTGGGCGCCCCCCGCTTCGAGATCGCGGAGGCGCTGGAGAAGGCGGCCCTGGAGGAGCTGCACTCCCGGCGCCCGGACCGCGTGCTGGCGACCAACGTGGAGTTCTGGGCGGCGATCATCCTGGACTTCGCCGAGGTCCCGGCCCACATGTTCACGTCGATGTTCAGCTGCGCCCGCACCGCCGGCTGGTCCGCGCACATCCTGGAGCAGAAGCGCACCGGCCGCCTGGTGCGCCCCTCGGCCCGCTACGTCGGCCCGGGCTCCCGGGACCCGCGCGAGGTCGAGGGCTACGCGGACATCGCACGCTAGTCCGGTGCGGTGCACCCTGGGGGGATGAGGCTGTTCGTGGCCGTCGTGCCCCCCAGGTCCGCCCTCGCCGAACTGGGGGGCGCCGTCGACGCGCTCCGCGCCCTGCCGGGCGCGGACGGGCTGCGCTGGACGGAGCGTGGCGGATGGCACGTGACGCTGGCGTTCCTCGGCGAGGTGGACGAGGCCCTGCTGCCCGGTCTGGTCGAACGTCTGGACCGGGCGGCGCGGCGCCATCCGCACTGCCGGATCGCGCTGACCGGCGGCGGCCGCTTCGGCGACCGCACGCTCTGGGCCGGACTGGATGGGGACGACCTGGGACGCACCGCGGCCGCGGCGCAGGCGGCCGCCCGGCGGGCGGGCGTCCACCACGAGGACGAGCACGGCCGCTTCCACGCCCACCTGACGCTGGCCCGGCAGCGCGCCGGGCGCACCAGGGTGGGCCTGAGGCCCTTCACGGACGCCCTCGCGCAGTTCGCGGGGACCCCGTGGACGGCGGCGGCGATCTCCCTGGTGCGGAGCCATCCGCCCACACCCGGGGTGCCGGGGGCGCAACCCCGCTACGAGACGGTGCGGACCTGCCCGCTGGGGCACTGAGGCCGCCCCGTTAACCTCGACGTGTGGACCCGAAGACCCGTACCCGAGTAATGACCGCCGCCCTCGCCCTGCTGGTGGTCGTGGTGATCGTCGGCACCGTCGTGCGCGGCTAGACGACCGGAGGGGAGGGGCCGGCCCGTCTCGGCCGGCTCGTCTCAGGCGCCGGCGTAGACCCTCTCGACGAATTCCGCCACCTGTTCGTCGGTGAGGTGGCGGGCCAGGTCGGCCTCGGTGATGATGCCGATCAGCTTCTTGTCCTCGACCACCGGGAGCCGCTTGATGCGGTGCGACTCCATCTCGGTCAGGACGTCGGAGACGTCGGCGTCCGCGTCGATCCAGCGGGGCGTGCCCTCGCACAGGTCGCCGCAGGTCACCTTGGAGGGGTCGCGCCCCGCGGCGATGCACTTGGTGACGATGTCCCGGTCGGTGATGATGCCGCACATCCGGTCGTTCACGTCGTGGACCGGCAGCGCGCCGACGTTGAGCTCGCGCATGAGCTGCGCCGCCCGGTCGAGAGTCTCGGTCGCCGGTATCGCACGGGCGCCGGGATGCATGATCTCTTTGGCTGTGGTCATACCCTCATCGTGCGCCCGACCGGGTGAATCTGCGACCGGGCGCACGACGGGGCGGACCACCGCGGGCGCCTACCAGGCGAAGGCCTCCGGGGACGGGCCCGGGCCCGGGAAGATCTCGTCCAGCTCGGCGAGCAGTTCCGCGGGCAGCTCCAGTTCGACCGCGCGCAGCGCGGAGTCCAGCTGCTCGCGGGTACGCGGGCCGACGATCGGGCCGGTGATCCCGGGACGGCCCAGCAGCCAGGCCAGGGCGACGTCACCGGGCTGCAGGCCGGCCTTGTCGACGGCGTCCTCGTACGCCTGGACCTGCTCGCGCAGGGCGCTGTCCTTCAGCGAGTCGGCGCTGCGGCCGGAGGTGGAGCGGGAGCCGCCGCCCTCGCGCTCCTTGCGCAGCGCGCCGCCCAGCAGGCCGCCGTGGAGCGGCGACCAGGGGATGACGCCCAGGCCGTACTCCTGCGCGGCCGGGATGACCTCCATCTCCGCGCGGCGCTCGGCGAGGTTGTACAGGCACTGCTCGCTGACCAGGCCGAGCGAATGGCGCCGCGCGGCGGCCTCGTTGGCCTTGGCGATGCCCCAGCCGGGGAAGTTGGACGACCCGGCGTAGAGCACCTTGCCCTGCTGCACCAGGACGTCGATCGCCTGCCAGATCTCCTCCCACGGCGTCGCGCGGTCGATGTGGTGGAACTGGTAGACGTCGATGTGGTCCGTGCCCAGGCGCTTCAGGCTCGCCTCGGCGGCACGCCGGATGTTGAGCGCGGAGAGCTTGTCGTCGTTCGGCCAGGGGGTGCCGTCGGTGCCCATGTTGCCGTAGACCTTGGTCGCCAGGACGGTCCTGTCGCGGCGGCCGCCGCCCTTGGCGAACCAGCTGCCGATGATCTCCTCGGTGCGGCCCTTGTTCTCGCCCCAGCCGTAGACGTTGGCCGTGTCGAAGAAGTTGACGCCCGCGTCGTGCGCGGCGTCCATGATCGCGTGGCTGTCGGCCTCGTCCGTCTGCGGGCCGAAGTTCATCGTTCCCAGTACGAGCCGGCTGACCTTGAGTCCGGTGCGTCCGAGCTGTGTGTACTCCATGGGGACCAGCCAAGCTCTTGGAGTGCGCTCGAATCAAGCGGAGTTGAGGGGGTGTCGGTACGGCGCCCCCAGGCCCCACGCCTGGTGCGCGGCGTCGGCGAACGCGGCCGCCAGCCGGTGCTCCCCGGAGGCGTTGGGGTGGGTGCCGTCGTAGGTGTCCCGGGCGATGTCGTAGCCGGCCGGGCGGGAGGCCAGCAGCAGCGGCGAGGCCGCGGTGCCCAGGTCGGCGACGGTCTTGGCCAGGCGGGTGTTGAACTCCTCGCACTGTGCGCCGAATCCGGGGTCCTGGTCGCAGCGCGAGTTGGGTATGACGGGCAGCAGCACCGCGGCGACACGGGGGTTGGCCGCCCGCGCCCGCCCGACGAACAGCCGCACGTTGGCCTCGGTCTGCTCGGGGTTGGTGTAGAAGCCAAGGTCGATCAGCCCCAGCGAGACCAGCAGCACGTCGGGACGGTGCTCCCGCACGGCGCCCTCGATGAGCGGCGCCATGTGCAGCCACCCCTCGCCCCAGCCGGCCAGGTGGCGGCGCGCGGAGACGGGGAAGGCGGGGTCGGCGTAGCGCTGCGAGACGGCCGCGTCGGCACCGGGGTCGTGCAGCGCGGTCCGCGGGCCGACGATCTCGAAGTCCTCGCCCTCCGTCCCCAGCGACCGCAGGTGCTGCCACATGCGGTAGCGCCAGGTGTGCTCCCCCGCGCTGCCGATCGTCATGGAGTCGCCGACGAACATCCACGCCGTGCGGCGTCCGGGCGTGCGGCGGGGCCCGTCGCCGGGGCCGGGGGGTGCGCTGGACATGGAGGGGATCTTAGGGCCCGCGGGCTCCCCGGCAGGGCCCTGACCTCGGGTCCGGCGGTGTTAGCACCGTCACTGCCGCGGGGCCGGGAAGGCCGGGCGGTCACGGTGATTGGCCCAGCGGAGAAGCCCTCGAATGGCCCTGCTGAGCGGGCCGTTCCGCTCATACGGTGACGGGCATGACGCACTCGGTGGACTTCTACTTCGACCCCATCTGCCCCTTCGCCTGGATCACCTCCCGCTGGATCCTGGAGGTGGAGCGGGAACGCGAACTGCGCCTGCGCTTCCGGGTGATGAGCCTGTCCGTGCTCAACGAGGGCCGCGAGGGCCTGCCCGAGCGCTACGAGCGGCTGCTGAGCACCGGCTGGGGCCCGGTACGGGTGTGCGTCGCCGCCGCACGGCACCACGGGGAGCACGTGCTGCGCGAGCTGTACACGGCGCTCGGCACCCGGCTGCACGTGCAGGACCGCCCGGCCTCCGACGAGGTGCTGCGCGAGGCGCTGGCGGAGGCGGGCCTGCCGCCGGAGCTGGCGCAGGCCGCGGGCGGCACCGCGTACGACGAGGAGCTGCGCAGGAGCCACCACGAGGGCATGGACCCGGTCGGGGAGGAGGTCGGGACGCCCACCCTGCACATCGACGGGGCCGCCTTCTTCGGCCCCGTCCTCACCTCGATCCCGCGCGGCGAGGAGGCGGCGCGGCTGTTCGACGGGGTCCGGGCGCTGGCCGGCCACCCCACCTTCTTCGAACTGAAGCGCAGCCGCACCGGCGGCCTCGACTTCGCCTGAGCCGTCCACCTGGCAGGCTTGGCGCATGCGCCCACTGCTCGCCGCGGCCGCGGCCTCCGTCCTCGTCATGGGTCCCCTCGTCGGCAGCGCGGCCGCCGACGACGGGGAGTCCGTGGCCTTCACGATGTCGGACCCGCGGATCACCGAGTCGAGCGGCCTGGTCGCCAGCCGCCTCCACAAGGGCGTCTACTGGACGCACAACGACAGCGACGACGGCCCGTACGTCTACGCCGTCGACTCCGCGACCGGCAAGACGGTCGCCACCGTCACCCTGCGCGGCGTGGGCAGCCCGCGCGACGTCGAGGCGATCTCGATGGGCCCGGACGGCGCCCTGTACGTCGGCGACATCGGCGACAACCTCGGCGGCTCCTGGCCGCACGTGTGGATCTACCGCTTCCCGGAGCCGGAACGGCTGACGGACCGGACGGTGACGGCCACGCAGTACACCGTCCAGTACGACGGCGGCCCGCGCAACGCCGAGGCGATGATGGTCGACCCCACGACCGGGCGGGTGTACATCGCGAGCAAGAACGAGGACGGCGGCGCCCTCTACGAGGGCCCGGCGAAGCTCTCCGCGAGCGGCACCAACGTCTTCCGGCGCATCGCGGCCATCCCGCTGTGGATCACCGACGGCGCCTTCTCCCCGGACGGCAGCCGGCTGGTGCTGCGCGGCTACCTCGGCGCCCTGATGTACCGCTGGTCCGACGGCACGGCGCGCCGGATCGACCAGATGCACGTGCCGCTGCAGCGGCAGGGCGAGTCCGTCGCCTTCACCCCGGACGGCCGGGCCCTGATGTACGGCAGCGAGGGCGCGGACAGCGAGGTCTGGCGCGTACCGCTGAACGGGGACGACCTGCCCGACGCGGCCCGCCGTGCCGCCTCCTCCTCCCCCGGGCCGTCGGGGAGTTCCTCGGCGGACGCCGCCGGTTCCGGCGCCGACGAGGCGGTCTCGACACGGCAGTTCGCACTGGGCGCCGTCACCCTGGCCGCGGTCGCCGCGTTGCTGGTGGGGGTGCGCCGGTTGCTGCGCCGGGAGCGCTGAGACGCCCCGGGAACACCGGCGCGGCGGGGCGATCGCCCCGCCCGCCGGCGGTGGTGGCCCCGTGGGGCCCGGGTTCAGAGCCGCTCGACGACGAAGTCGACGCAGGCGGTCAGGGCCTCGACGTCGGCCGGCTCCACGGCCGGGAACATCGCGACGCGCAGCTGGTTGCGGCCCAGCTTGCGGTACGGCTCGGTGTCGACGACGCCGTTGGCGCGCAGCACCTTGGCGATCACCGCCGCGTCGACCTCGTCGTTGAAGTCGATCGTGCCGACGACCTGGGAGCGCTTGGCCGGGTCGGTGACGAACGGGGTGGCGTACTTGGAGTCCTCGGCCCAGGTGTACAGGCGCGAGGAGGAGTCGGCGGTGCGCGCGACGGCCCAGTCCAGACCGCCCTGGCCGTTGATCCACTCCAGCTGGTCGTTCAGCAGGAACAGGGTGGCGAGCGCGGGGGTGTTGTACGTCTGGTTCTTGCCCGAGTTGTCGATCGCGGTCGGCAGGTCGAAGAAGGCCGGGATGTGGCGGCCGGACGCGGCGATCCGCGCGGCGCGCTCCAGCGCGGCCGGGGAGAACGCGGCGATCCACAGCCCGCCGTCGGCGGCGAAGGACTTCTGCGGGGCGAAGTAGTAGACGTCGGTCTCGGCGATGTCGACCGGCAGGCCGCCCGCGCCGGAGGTGGCGTCGACCAGGACGAGGGCGCCCTCGTCGGCGCCGGCCACGCGCCGCAGCGGCATCGCGACACCGGTGGAGGTCTCGTTGTGGGTGAAGGCGTAGACGTCCACGCCGGCCTCGGCGGCCGCCTCGGGGTGCGTGCCCGGGTCCGCGGAGATCACGGTCGGCTCGTCCAGCCACGGCGCCAGCTTGGCCGCCTTGGCGAACTTGGAGGAGAACTCGCCGAAGCTGAGGTGCTGCGACTTGCGCTCGATGAGCCCGTGCGTGGCGATGTCCCAGAAGGCGGTGGAGCCGCCGTTGCCGAGCACCACCTCGTAGCCCTCGGGGAGCGAGAAGAGCTCGCGGATGCCGTCCCGGATCCGGCCGACCAGGTCCTTCACCGGCGCCTGCCGGTGAGAGGTGCCCATCAGCGAGGTGCCGGTGGCGGCCAGGGCGCTGAGCGCCTCGGGCCGCACCTTGGAGGGGCCCGAACCGAATCGTCCGTCGGCGGGCTTGATGTCAGCGGGAATCTGGATCTCGGCCACGTCTCGCAGCGTAGTGCGTGACGACCCGGTTACGGGCTCCGGTCCATCCGGTGAGACATGCGGCGCGGTGGGGCAGGCTGAGGGGCATGGCGGACGATCTGCGGCACGGACTGCGCCGCGAGCTGGAGCGGGCGGTGCGGGGCGAGGTCTCCTTCGACCCGCAGAGCAGGGCGCTGACCACGATGGACGCGTCCAACTACCGGCGCGTTCCGGTGGCCGTGGTCGCGCCGCGCGACGCCGACGACGTGGCCGCGGCGCTCGCCGTGTGCCGGGCGCACGGGGTGCCGGTGGTGCCGCGCGGCGGCGGCACGTCGATCGCCGGGCAGGCGACGGGCACCGGGGTCGTCCTCGACTTCACCCGGCACATGCACCGGATCGTGTCACTCAGCCCCGAGGCGTTGACGGCCCGTGTGCAGCCGGGAGTGGTCCTGGACGACCTGCGGCGCGCCGCCGCCGCGCACGGGCTGACCTTCGGCCCCGATCCGTCCACCCACAGCCGCTGCACCCTCGGCGGCATGATCGGCAACAACGCGTGCGGCCCCCACTCCGTCGCCTGGGGCACCACCGCCGACAACGTCCGGGCCCTGGAGTGCCTCACCTACGACGGCGAGCCGCTGCGCACCGCCGACCCGCTCCGCGCCGACCTGCGGGAACTGGTGGACGGCCATCTCGCCCTGCTGCGCACCGGCTATCCGCAGCAGCTCCCCCGCCGCATCTCCGGCTACGCCCTCGACGCCCTGCTCCCCGAACGCGGCCGGGACCTGGCCCGGGCCCTGACCGGCAGCGAGGGCACGCTCGCGGTGCTCACAGAGGCCGAGGTCCGGCTGGTGCCCGCGCCCCCGGTGCGCGTCCTGGTCGTCCTCGGCTACCCGGACGAAGGCGCCGCCGCCGACGCCGCGAACGGCCTGCTGCCGTACGGCCCGCTGACGGTGGAGGGCATGGCCGCCGACCTGGTGGGCGGCGAGGCCGCCGGGCTGCTGCCGCGGGGCGGCGCGTGGCTCTTCGTCGAGATGCACGGCACCGGCGAGGCGGAGGCGCTGCGGCGGCTCGCCGACGCGGGCGACTCGGTCGTCGTGACCGACCCCGTCGCGCAGCGCAGGCTGTGGCGGATCCGCGAGGAGGCCGCCGGCACCGCCACCCGGACACCCGGGGGCGCGGAGGCCTGGCCCGGCTGGGAGGACTGCGCGGTGCCCCCGGCGCGGCTCGGCGCCTACCTGCGCGAATTCCGCGCGCTGCTGCGCGAGCACGGCCTGCACGGCACCCCCTACGGGCACTTCGGCGACGGCTGCATCCACGTGCGCATCGACTTCGACCTGCTCGGCGCGGCCGGTGTGGCCCGCTTCCGGCGCTTCTCCGAGGACGTCGCGGAGCTCGTCGTCGCCCACGGCGGCTCGCTGTCCGGGGAGCACGGCGACGGGCAGGCCCGCGCGGAGCTGCTGCCCAGGATGTACGGCGACGAACTGGTCGCCCTCTTCGGCCGGTTCAAGGACGCACTGGACCCCGCGGGCGGCCTCAACCCCGGCATGCTGGTGCGGCCCGAACCGCTCGACGCCCACCTGCGCTTCGCCGTCCTGCCGCACCGGCCGGTCGACGTCGCCTTCGGCTACCCCCACGACGGAGGGGACTTCTCGGCGGCGGTGCGCCGCTGCGTCGGCGTCGCCAAGTGCCGTGACACGGGCGGGGGTCCGGGGGCCGGGGATCCGGGGGCGGGCGTCATGTGCCCCTCGTACCGGGCGACGCACGAGGAGCGGCACTCCACCCGAGGCCGGGCCCGGCTGCTGCACGAGATGCTCGCCGGCGAGATCGTCACCGGCGGCTGGCGCTCGCCGGAGGTCCTGGACGCCCTGGACCTCTGCCTGTCCTGCAAGGGCTGCCGCTCGGACTGCCCGGTCGGCGTCGACATGGCAACCTACAAGGCGGAGTTCCTCCACCACCACTACCGGCGGCGGCCGCGGCCCGCCGCGCACTACCTGATGGGCGGGCTGCCGACGTGGCTGCGCGCGGCGGCCCCGCTCGCCGGGACCGTGAACGCCCTGGCACGGGTACGGCCGCTGGCCGCCGTGGCCAAGCGGGCGGCGGGCGTCGCGCCCGAGCGGGAACTGCCGCCGCTGGCCGAGGAGCCCTTCGTACGCTGGTGGCGGCGGCAGGAGCCCGCGCCGGAGGCGGGAGGGACCGTGGTGCTGTGGCCGGACACCTTCACCGACCGATTCTCCCCCGAGGTCGGCCGCGCCGCCGTACGCGTCCTGCGGGCGGCCGGATTGCGCGTCGTGCTGCCGCCGGGACGCGTCTGCTGCGGCCTGACCTGGGTCTCGACCGGCCGCCTCGACCGGGCCCGGCAGGTGATGCGCCGCACGGTCCGGCGGATGGCTCCCGTGGTCGCCGCCGGTCATCCCGTCGTCGTCCTGGAGCCGAGCTGCGCGGCGGCGCTCCGCACCGATCTGCCCGAACTCCTGGGCACCGACGAGGCGGCGGCCCTGGCCGGTTCCGTACGCACCTTCGCGCAGGTGCTGGAGGAGCGGGCCCCCGGCTGGACGCCGCCCCGCCTCGACCGGTCGGTCACCGGCCAGACCCACTGCCACCAGCACGCCGTCCTGGGCGACGCCGCCGAGCGCCGGCTGCGCTCCCGCGCGGGCCTCACCGGCACCCTGGCCTCCGGCTGCTGCGGCCTGGCCGGGAACTTCGGCTTCGAGCGTGGCCATTACGAGGTCTCCGTCGCCTGCGCCGAGGAGCGTCTGCTGCCCGCCGTCCGCGCCGCCCGCCCCGGCACGGCCGTCCTGGCGGACGGCTTCTCCTGCCGCACCCAGCTCGCCCAGCTCGGCGGGGTACGCGCCCGGCACCTCGCGGAGCTGCTGGCGGACGGGCTGTGAGTCGGCGGACCGTGGCGAGGACCGGACCTCAGAACTCCGCTGTGTCCAGCACGAGTCCGAAGGGCTCGGGCAGCCGCAGCGGCGTGCCGAAGGGATGCGGGCCGTCCACCACCCGGTAGCCGAGCTCCCCCGGCTCCGCGTACAGGGTGCAGCTGCGCTCCTGACGGTCGACGAGGAGGTACAGCGGGGCGCCGTACTCGGCGTAGCGGCGGCGTTTGACGATCCGGGTCGGTGTCACTGTTGGACTCGGAGGTGACCTCCACCACCAGCAGGGTCTGGTGGGGGACGAGAGCGTCGGCTTCCGCCAAGGCTTCCGGCACGACGGCCAGATCCGGCACGTACCAGTTGCCACTGCCGGGAAGGTCCAGGTTTCCCGAGCCCGAGAGGCAGCCCATCTTCTGCACGACGGGGTCGATCTGCCGACGGATCATGGCTGCGGCCCTCTCATGCCCCCACGTAGGTGGCACCACTTGCCGGATGACCCCCTCGACGATCTGCACCCGGTCCCCCCCCGTGGTGCCGGATCGCGTACTTGAGCGCGGTTTCCGGGTCGTCCGGCGCGTACGAACCGGCGGCCGCCCGAGACGCCCAGTGGGGCTGTGAGCTCATCGGTCCTCCAGAGGGCTCCGCACACGCGACTGACGACACCTCCGATTCTCAGGCAGCCGCCGCCCGCCCGGGGTGCCCCGATCGCACATTCACTCGAAACGATGAAGCACCCCCGAGGTCACCGACGCCGGCACCGGGGTCACGGCACCAGCACGAGCCTCCCCCGCACACCCCCCTCCGCGAGGCGGGCGTGGGCCTTGGCGGCCTCCTCCAGCGGGTAGGTGTCGGCCACCCGCGTCGTGAGCACGCCCCGGTCCAGCAAGGCCACGAGTTCCGCGAGGCGCCCGCCGTCCGGCTGGACCTGCACGGCGGCGACCCGGATGCCGCGCTCGGCGGCGGGCACCGCGTCGGGCCGGACGGTGACGTAGCCGCCGCCGTCCGGTACGGCCGCCAGGGCGGGGGCGCCGAGCGCCGCCGCGTCGAGGGC
Organism: Streptomyces sp. NPDC006207; assembly: GCF_040613835.1. Taxonomy (NCBI): domain Bacteria; kingdom Bacillati; phylum Actinomycetota; class Actinomycetes; order Kitasatosporales; family Streptomycetaceae; genus Streptomyces; species Streptomyces sp. NPDC006207. Next base: position 166,578 of record NZ_JBEXSX010000002.1, read on the forward strand.
GGCGTCGGCGCGGACGCCGTCCAGGGACGACACGGCCTCGTCGGCGCCCAGTTCCCGCAGCAGCGGGAGGTCGGCGGGGCGGGCCAGGGCGACGACGTGCAGCCCCGCGTGGCGGGCCAGCTGGACGGCGTAGCCCCCGACCGCGCCCGCGGCGCCGGTGACCAGCACGCGGTCGCCGGGCCGGGCGGCCAGCAGGCCGAGCGCCTGGTCGGCGGTGAGGGCGTTGGTCGGGAGGGTGGCGGCGTGGACGGGGTCGACGGACGAGGGGGCCGCGGCGAGGGCGTCCGCGCCCAGCACGACGTACTCGGCGTGCGCCTTGGTCCGCTGCCCGAACCCGCCCACCGCGCCCACGACGGCCGTGCCCGGCACGGGGGCGGAGGCCCCGGCGCCGACCGCGTCCACGGTCCCCGCGACGTCCCAGCCCATCCCGAGGAAGGCCCCGGGCACCAGCGCCCCGGCCCCGAGCAGACCGGCCCTCACGGCCAGGTCGGCGGGGTTGACCCCGGCCGCGGCCACCCGCACCCGGACCTCGCCGGGGCCCGGCTCGGGCAGCGCCACCTCGGCGACCTCCAGCACCTCGGGCCCGCCGAATTCCCTGATCACGACAGCACGCATGGCAGAAGCTCCCTGTTCCTGAGGATGTGGTGGCGACTGGTCCCGCCGCCATCACAAACCTAGGGAGAGCTACTCTCTACGGGTAAGTACGTACCTGGAAGTGCGTACCGAACCGAGGAGTCCGGAGGGGAGCCCCCATGGCGACGACCACCGCGTCCCAGCGGCGCGAGGAGGCACGCGTGGCTTACAACGCGTTCATGAAGGGCTGCCCGACGAACCAGTTGCTCATCCGGATCAGCGACAAGTGGGCCGGCCTGCTCATGGCCGCGCTCAAGGACGGGCCGCAGCGTTACAGCGACCTGGGCCGCCGCATCGCGGGCGTCAGCCAGAAGATGCTCACGCAGACGCTGCGCACCCTGGAGCGGGACGGACTGGTCGCACGGACCGTCACGCCGTCCGTGCCCGTGCGGGTGGACTACGCGCTGACGCCGCTGGGCGAGAGCCTGGCCGTGCTGTTCTCCGCTGTGAAGGACTGGGCGGAGGAGCACATCGAGGAGGTCGTCGAGGCCCGCGAGCGCTACGACGCCGGAGCGCGCACGTCCTGAGGCGGCCGGGGGCCGCCCCGGTTTCGCCGATCCCCTGTGCCGTTCATCCGTTTTCGGGCATTCTGTAGAGCCGTTACCGGCCGTTTCGGCCTACTTCCGGCAGCGGGGGGACATCATGCCCGGTGGGGAGCGCGGTGCGCTCGGTCAGCTGGTGAGAGCGCTCAGCCTGGGGACGTTGGTGACCGTCTACGTCGCCAGCCTGCTGATCACCTACCGCCAGCTGCACACGAAACCCGTGCTGCAGGACGTCATCGGTGCCCCTGACTGGACCCGCGCCGTCCTGGTCATGGGACTGGTGATCGGCGGCGGGCTGGGCACGGCCGCGGCGATCGTCGACGACCGCCGCGAACTGCCCTCGTGGTTCCTGACCGCGGTGGGCGTGGCGGCCGCACTGGCGTGGAGCCTGTGGGCTTCGTCGAGCCTGGGCGAGGACTACGTGCACATGCTCTTCGCGGCCACCGCCCCGGTGACCGGCCTGCTGGTGTGGGCCGAGCTGATGCGGCAGTTCCGCAACCGGCGCCGGGTCCCCGGGACCGCCTGACCGTTCGTCCGGCCCGTGCCGTGCTCAGGCGGCCACCGACTCCGACTCCCGCGGCACGAACTCGATCAGCTTGTGGTCCTTGCCGCGGTGCAGGTCGATCTTGAGCCGCAGACCGCCCAGCCGGGCCAGGAAGAGTCCGACGCAGGCCGCCGCCACCGCGGCGACCAGGCCGCCGGCCAGGAAGCCGGTCCGGGCCCCGAAGACGTCGGTGATCCAGCCGACGAGCGGGCCGCCCAGCGGTGTGCCGCCCACGAAGACCATCATGAACAGGCTCATGACGCGGCCCCGCATGGCGGGGTCGGTCGCGAGCTGGACGCTGGCGTTGGCGGTGGTGTTGAAGGTCAGGCCGAAGATGCCGATCGGCAGCATGAGCGCCAGGAAGATCCAGTACGTCGGCGCCAGTGCCGCCACGACCTCCAGCAGGCCGAACCCGAGCGCCGCGCCGACCAGCAGCCGCAGCCGGGTGCTGCCGCGCCGGGCCGCCAGCAGCGCGCCGACGACGGAGCCGACCGCGAGCACCGAGTTGAACAGGCCGTACATCCCGGCGTCGCCGTGGAAGACGTGGTCGGCGAAGGCGGTGAGCCAGATCGGGAAGTTGTACGCGAAGGTGCCGATGAAGCCGACCAGCACGATGGGCCAGATCAGCTCGGGCCGTCCGGCGACGTAGCGCAGGCCCTCGCGCAGCTGGCCCTTGCCGCGCGGCGCGGTGGGCACCTCGTACAGCTCGGAACGGCGCATGAGCAGCAGTCCGGCGAGCGGCGCCAGGAAGGACAGGCCGTTGAAGAGGAAGGCCCAGCCGCTGCCGACCGCGGTGATCAGCGCGCCCGCGACGGCGGGGCCGATGAGGCGGGCGCTCTGGAAGTTCGCGGAGTTCAGGGAGACCGCGTTGCGGACGTCGGCCGGGCCGACCATCTCGACGACGAACGCCTGCCGGCTGGGGTTGTCGACGACGGTGACCATGCCGAGCCCGAAGGCGATGGCGTACACGTGCCAGACCTGGACGGCTCCGCTGAGGGTCAGCGCGGCCAGGGCGAGGCCCAGCAGGCCCATGGCCGCCTGGGTGGCCAGCAGGGTGCGGCGCTTGGGGTAGCGGTCGGCGATGACGCCGCCGTAGAGCCCGAAGAGCAGCATGGGCAGGAACTGCAGTGCGGTCGTGATGCCGACGGCGAAGGAGGACCCGGTCAGGCTCAGCACCAGCCAGTCCTGCGCGATGCGCGACATCCAGGTGCCGGTGTTGGAGACGATCGCCCCACCGGCGAAGAGCCGGTAGTTGCGGTTGCGGAGCGAGCTGAACATGCCGCCGGGCGCCGGCGGCGCGGCGGGGCGGCCGGTGCCGGGGGTCCCGGGCGGTCCGGCGGCCCCCGCGGCGGCGTCGGCGCCCGCCGGGGTGGGAAGATCGGCCGGGTCGGCGGTGCCGGCCGGTCCGGTCCCCTCAGGGATGTTCGGTTCGGGTGCGGCCTGTGATGCGGCTGCCGAACTCAATCCGGTCTCGCCTCCTCGTCATCGGTTCCTTGCGTCGGCGTGAGCGAGCTTCTCCAGGACGGGCGCCGCCTCCCGGAGCACGGCGCGTTCCTCCTCCGTGAGGGTGGCCATGAGTTCGGCCAGGAACGCGTTGCGCCGGGCCCGGCTCTCCTCGAGCATCGCCTCCGCCTGCTCGGTCTGCCGGACGACGACCTGGCGCCGGTCGTCCGGGTGCGGGTCCCGGTGCACCAGGCCCTTGGACTCGAGCATGGCGACGATCCGCGTCATGGACGGCGGCTGTACGTGCTCCTTGCGGGCCAGCTCCCCGGGGGTGGCGGATCCGCAGCGCGCGAGGGTGCCCAGCACGGACATCTCCGTCGGGCTCAGCGACTCGTCGACCCGGTGGTGGCGCAGTCGGCGGGAGAGCCGCATCACGGCTCCGCGCAGCGTGTTCACCGCTGAGCGGTCGTCCTCGGACAGTTCGGTCACGTTCGTTAGATTAGCTCATTACCTATGCTAAGTAAAATTGCCGCAGCCGTGCCGCGTCCAAACGCATTCGTCAAGGAAGTCACCCATCCGGGTGAGTTCCGCCCCGAAAACGACGCATGCCCCGAGGGGCCCGCCGGACCCTTGGGCCATGGCTTCGAGAGTGCTCAGCATGCGCATAGACGGGGACCTGCTGGACCGTCTCCAGGCTCACGCCGCCAAACGCGGAATGAGCGTCCAGGACTACATCGTCCGGACGCTCATTCGCGATGACTTCGACGAGAGGCTCAAGGCCTCCGTCGACGAGACCGAGCAGTTCTACACGGCCGGTTACGTCAGGCCGAGCGCCGGCATCAGGTAGTAGAAGGCGAAGACCGCCGACACCGCGTAGAGCGCGGACGGCACCTCGCGGCCGCGCCCCGCCACCAGTCGCAGCACGCAGAAGGTGATGAACCCGATGCCGATGCCGTTGGTGATCGAGTAGGTGAACGGCATGAGCAGCATCGTCAGGAACGCCGGGATGGAGATCGTGTAGTCGCTCCAGTCGATCTCCCGGATGCTGCCCGCCATGATCAGGAAGCCCACCGCGACGAGCGCGGGGGTGGCCGCCTGGGCCGGGACCATGGTGGCCAGCGGCGCGAAGAACAGCGCGACGACGAAGAGCAGACCGGTGGCGATCGAGGCGAGGCCCGTGCGCGCGCCCTCGCCGGCACCGGCGGTGGACTCCGCGTAGCAGGTGTTGGCCGAGCACGAGGTGAAGCCACCGGCGGCGGTGGCGATGCCGTCCACCATCAGCACCCGGCTCATCCCGGGCAGGTCGCCCTTGGAGTCCAGCAGGTGCGCCTCGTCGCTGACGCCGAGGATGGTGCCCATCGCGTCGAAGAAGCAGCTCAACAGCACGGTGAAGACGAAGAGGATGCCGGTGAGCACACCGACCTCCTGGAAGCCGCCGAACAGGCTCACCTTGCCGATCAGCCCGAAGTCGGGGGTCGCGACCGGGTTGCCGGGCCACTGCGGGACGGTCAGGCCCCAGGCGGTGTCCTTGACGTTCGCCACCGCGTCGACGACGAGCGCGAGAACGGTCATCGCGACGATGCTGATCAGGATGGCGCCGGGCACCTTCCGGATGATCAGCCCGAGGGTCAGCAGCACACCGAGGATGAAGATCAGCACCGGCCAGCCGGTCAGGTGGCCGCCCGCGCCCAGCTGCAGCGGGACGGTGGTGTGCGCGGCGTCCGGGATGCGGGTCACGAAGCCGGAGTCGACCAGGCCGATCAGCACGATGAACAGGCCGATGCCGATGGCGATCGCCTTGCGCAGGCCGAGCGGCACCGCGCTCATCACCCGCTCCCGCAGGCCCGTGGCGACCAGCACCATGATCGCGAGACCGGCGAGGACCACCATGCCCATCGCGTCCGGCCAGCTCATCTTCGGCGCGAGCTGGAGCGCGACGATGCTGTTGACGCCCAGACCCGCCGCCAGCGCGATCGGCACGTTGCCGATGACGCCCATGAGCAGGGTGGTGAAGGCGGCGGTCACGACGGTGGCGGTGACCAGCTGGCCGCCGTCGAGGTGGTGGCCGTACTTGTCCACGCCCGAGCTGAGGATGATCGGGTTCAGGACGATGATGTAGGCCATCGCGAAGAAGGTGGCCAGACCTCCGCGGATCTCCCGGGGGACCGAGGACCCCCGCTCGGTGATCCGGAAGAACCGGTCGAGCGCGCCGTGGGCGGCCGCCGGGGGCGGGGTCGGGGAACTGGGCACGACCTTGGCGGTGGTCGACGGGGACATGCGGGTCCTTGCGTGGGGGGCGGGAGCTTTTGGAGGTTCGTACGACTGAAACCGGCCAGTCTCGGACCGTTTCAGTATGAACATATGAGCGTCCCAAACGCTATCTCCGCGCGTAGACCTCCCGGGACCACTGGGTACGCTGTGCGGTATGAGCAGCAGCAGCCACAGCAAGGGGACGACCGGGTTGCGCGAGGCGCCGGCACCTCTGGAGGCAAACGACGTCGCGACCGTCACCGTCGGGACGGTCATCTGGTTCGCGCTCTTCCTCGTCCAGCTCCCCTTCTACGGCTGGTACGCCGACCACGGCCACGCCTGGTGGATCTGGACCTGCCTGGCCGGCGGCGGCCTCGGGCTCATCGGCCTCTGGTACGTGCGCGCCCGCCGGGACGCCATCCGGCGCTCCCGCGCCGCGGAGGACGCCGCACAGGACTGAGCCGGGGCCCGCGGGTTCCGCGGGCCCGGATCCCCGGTCTCCGGCTCCGGATCCCTACCCCCGGCGGCTACGCCCCCGGTCGTACGGCGCCCCGGAGATGTCCCCGAGAGCGACGGCCCGCCGCGCCGTCGGCGCCGCCCCCCACGTACCGTCGAAGCCATGACGGAACGCACGCAGCGGGAGGCGGCCGGGGTGCGACCGGCGACGCCCGGCGGACTGACCGCCGCCCAGGTGGCGGAGCGGATCGCGCGGGGCGAGGTCAACGACGTCCCGGTGCGTTCCTCGCGTTCCTTGGCCGAGATCGTCAGCGCGAACGTGTTCACCCGCTTCAACGCGATCATCGGCGTGCTGTTCCTGATCATCCTGGTGGTCGGCCCGATCCAGGACGGCCTCTTCGGCTTCGTCATCATCGCGAACACCGGGATCGGCATCTTCCAGGAGTGGCGCGCCAAGAAGACCCTGGACGGACTCGCCGTGATCGGCGAGGCGAAACCCACCGTGCGCCGTGACGGGGTCGCCACCCAGGTCTCCACCTCCGGGATCGTCCTCGGCGACCTCGTCGAACTCGGGCCGGGGGACAAGGTGGTGGTCGACGGCGAGGTGGCCGAGGCCGACAACCTGGAGGTCGACGAGTCGCTGCTCACCGGCGAGGCCGACCCCGTCGTCAAGCGCCCCGGCGACCCCGTGATGTCCGGCAGCTTCGTCGTCGCGGGCGGCGGGTCCTTCACCGCGACCAAGGTCGGCCGGGAGGCCTACGCGGCGCAACTCGCCGAGGAGGCGAGCCGCTTCACCCTCGTCCACTCCGAACTGCGCAGCGGCATCAGCCAGATCCTCAAGTACGTCACGTGGATGATGGTCCCCACCGCGATCGGCCTGATCGTCAGCCAGCTCGTCCTGGAGGGCGACGACTGGCGCGAGGCGGTCCGCCGCATGGTGGGCGGCATCGTCCCGATGGTGCCCGAGGGGCTGGTCCTGCTCACCTCGGTGGCCTTCGCGATCGGCGTGATCCGGCTGGGCCGAAAACAGTGCCTCGTCCAGGAACTGCCCGCGATCGAGGGGCTGGCCCGGGTGGACGTGGTGTGCCTGGACAAGACCGGCACCCTCACCGAGGGCGGGATGGACGTCGCGGAGCTGCGGATGCTGGACGGTGTCCCCGAGGCGTACATCCGGCAGGTGCTCGGCGCGGTCAGCTCCGCCGACCCGCGCCCCAACCCCACCCTGGCCGCCGTCGCCGCGGCCTTCCCCGCCCCGGACGACGGCTGGCACGTCACCGACGCGCTGCCCTTCTCCTCCGCCCGCAAGTACAGCGGCGCGGCCTTCACCGAGCCCGGCGGTGAGCGCAGCGCCTGGCTGCTCGGCGCCCCCGACGTACTGCTCCCCGCGGGCGACCGGGCGCTCGGCGCGATCGACGACCTCAACGCCCAGGGCCTGCGGGTGCTGCTGCTCGCCCGGACGGGGAAGGAGCTGGGCGACCCGGCGGTGGGCGCCTCGGCCAACCCGGCAGCGCTGGTCGTCCTGGAGCAGCGGCTGCGTCCCGACGCCGCCGACACCCTGCGCTACTTCGCCGAGCAGGACGTGCACGCCAAGGTCATCTCCGGCGACAACGCGGTCTCCGTCGGCGCCGTCGCCGGGAAGCTGGGGCTGGCGGGGGCCGAGCGGACGGTCGACGCCCGCAGGCTGCCGGCCGAGCGCACGCAGATGGCGGCCGAGCTCGACCGGGGCACGGTCTTCGGCCGGGTCACCCCGCAGCAGAAGCGGGAGATGGTGGGCGCGCTCCAGTCCGGCGGCCACAACGTGGCGATGACCGGGGACGGCGTCAACGACGTCCTCGCCCTCAAGGACGCCGACATCGGCGTCGCCATGGGCTCCGGCTCCGAGGCGACCCGGGCGGTCGCGCAGATCGTGCTGCTCGACAACAGCTTCTCGGCGCTCCCGTCGGTCGTGGCCGAGGGCCGCCGGGTCATCGGCAACATCACCCGCGTCGCGACGCTCTTCCTCACCAAGACCGTCTACTCGGTGCTGCTCGCCCTGCTGGTGATCATCTGGCACGCGCCCTACCCGTTCCTGCCCCGGCACCTGACGCTGCTGTCCACGCTGACCATCGGCGTCCCCGCCTTCTTCCTCGCCCTGGCCCCCAACAAGGAGCGGGCCAAGCCGCTCTTCGTGCGCCGGGTCATGCGCTACTCCCTGCCCGCCGGGGTGATCGCGGGCGTCGCCACCTTCGTGACGTACATGCTCGCCCGCCACCACTACCGCGGCGCCGGCGCGCTGGAGGCGGAGACCAGCGCCGCGACGCTGACCCTCTTCCTGATCGCGATGTGGGTGCTGGCGCTCGTCGCACGTCCCTACACCTGGTGGCGGATCGCCCTGGTCCTCACCATGGGCGCGGGATTCCTGGTCGTCCTGGTCACCCCGTGGCTGCAGGAGTTCTTCGCCCTCCGGCTGGTCGGCACGCAGGGCCCCTGGACGGCCGTCGTCGTGGCGGTGGCGGCCGCAGCGCTGCTGGAAGTGGTCTGGCGCCGCGTCCGCCGCCTGGACGACGACGCCCCACCGGAGCAACAGCGGGCGCCGGGCCCCCGCTGAGGGGACCCGGCGCCCGGGGTGCGACGGGTGCTACCGGACGTCGACGTAGTCGGCCGTGGCCGCGGTCCCGCCGGTGGTGGCGTTGGTGCCGAAGGCGTAGCGCCAGTAGCCGTCCACCGAGGCCTTGACGGTGGTCTTCAGGGCGCCGGTGCTACCGGACTTGACGGTCTTGACCGTGGTGTAGGTGGTCGAGCCCTTCTTGCGGAACTGCAGTTGCACGGACTGGCTCGCGTAGCCGCCGTACTTGAGCGTGTCCCAGTTGGCCCGGGTCAGGGTGCCGGTGACGGTGATCGCCTTACCCTTCTTCACCGGCTCGGGCGTGGCGTTCACGGTCAGGTGCGAACCGCGCAGCACCTTGATCGTGGTCCCCTTGTCGAGTTCCCGGATGTCCCCGTCCGTGCCGTCCAGTTCGGCGAGGACGTTCCAGGTGCCGGCCTGGGAGCTGGGCAGCTCGTCGAGCTTGGGGCTGACTGTGGCGGTGACGGTGCACGCGGTGGCGGAGCAGGTCTCCGTCTCGCCGAAGCCGGTGACGCCGCTCGGCGCGTCCAGGCTGGTGCCGCGCCACAGGAAGGCGCCGCCGTAGGCGAGGCCGCTGCTGTCGCTGCCGCTGATGGTGTACGAGATCTTCTTGTCGCTCGTGCCGACGACGATCGGCTTGCCGCCGTTGACGACGACCTTGGTGATGGCCGTGTCGCCTTGGGCCTCGTCCGCGTTGGCGGACGGTACGGCGAGGGCCGAGAGAGCCGCGGCCGTGCCCAGCACGATCACGGCAGTACGTATGCGCATGTGTCCCCACTGAGTGGAACGAGGGGAAGAATCCCCAGGTGAATGCCGAATGGCGGTGGCAGCCTACAGATCACCGGGGAATGGGCGGTTCAAGGCCCGGTCAAGGGCGGGTGGGCGCAAGCACGAGGCGCCGGGCCCCCGCTGAGGGGGCCCGGCGCCCGGTGGGTGGTGCGGGTGGGGTTACTTCACGTCGACGAAGTCGGCCGTGGAGACGGACGCGCCGCTGAGCGAGGTGGTGACGAAGTTGTAGCGCCAGTAGCCGTCCACGGACGCCTTGACGGTGGTCTTCAGGGCACCGGTGCTGCTGGACTTGACGGTCTTGACCGTGGTGTACGCGGTGGTGCCCTTCTTGCGGAACTGCAGCTGCACGGACTGGCCCGTGTAGCCGGCGTACTTGTGGGTCTCCCAGTTGGCCCGGGTGAGCTTGCCGGTCACGGTGATGGTCTTGCCCTTCTTCACCGGCTCCGGCGTGGCGTTGACCGTCAGCTCGGTGTTGCGCTTGATCTTCGCGGTGCCGGCGATCTCCTTCTCTACGTAGTCGCCGTCCTTGCCGCCGACCACGGCGTACACCTTCCAGGAGCCGGCGAGCGCGTTCTTGTAGAGGTCCGCCTTGGGGTCGATGGTGATGCTGACCTTGCAGGTGGAGGTGGTGGCGTTGACCACGGTGCAGGCGGCGTAGTCCGTGGGCGGGAAGAGGCCGCCGTCGATGCCGTCGTCGGTGAACGACGAACCGTGCCAGAGGAACGCCACGCCGCCGTCGATGCCGGCCGGGTCGGTGGCGGTCACCGCGACGGAGACCGTCTTCTTGTTGCTCGTCCCGAGGACGATGTCCTTGCCGCCGTTGACGACGACCTTGGTGATCTTGGTGTCACCCACGGACTCGTCCGCCCCCGCCTTGGCGAAGGTCGACAGGGCAGTGGCGGCCGGCTTGTCGGAGGCCTGCGCGGCCGGGACTGCCAGCGAAGCGAGGGCCAGGGCGCCGGAAACGGCCGCCACGGTGGCGCGAATACGCATGCTTGAGAATCCCCCAGATGAAGAGGACGCCCGTCGAACTCCCCCGGACGAGGCGTCTCGAATGGTGAGAGGAAGAGAGTACGCGCGAACAGTCATCCAGCGGAAATGCTTTCGACATATCTCCCTGTGTGACGACGGCCACTCGGTCCGTCGCCACCCAGCCGCTCAGCCGCTCAGCCGCTCAGCCGCTCAGTCGCTCAGTCGAACCAGCGGTCGCGGGCCAGCTCCTCCGTGCGGGTCGGGTCCTCCAGCAGGGCGGCCACCTCGAAGCGGCGCTGCCAGGCGCCGGCCGCCCACGACAGGCCGGCGGCGACGCCCTCCAGCGTGGCGGCGTGCAAGGTGCCGTCGATCCACCGCCAGTCGAGCTCGACGGTGCTGCCGTCAGCCGCACTGACCAGCAGTTCCTCGTGCTCGACGTACGACAGGGGGGCGCCCGGGAGCAGCTCGCGGACCGCGTCCGCGACATCGTGCGGCTCGCCCTCGGAGACGACCGGGGCATCGAGGGCCTCGCTGAGCCGGCGCACCTGGAACAGCTCGGCCAGCGCCGCGGCGCGGACCGGCGGGACCGGGAGCAGGGGCAGTCCTGCGGTGAGCGGGAGCAGGTCGGGCGCGTCCGCGACGAGGGCGTCCCCGGCGTCGACCACGCGCGGCTCGTGGCCGTCGACGACGGCCCGCAGCTCGTCGGGGAGGGTGACCTGCTCGGGTTCGAGGGTGCCCAGTTCCGAGTACAGCCGGTGCAGTTGGGCCGGGGTGACCGTGGAGCCCGGGTCGGCGAGCCGGGCGAGCAGTTCGGCGGCGCCGCCCGGCTCGTCCAGCAGGGCCGTGACGGACGTGCGCACGCCCAGGGCGCGCAGCACCTGGTCGTCCACGGCGCCGGCCTCGGCGTCCTCGTACAGCCCGTCGAGCAGCGGGTCGCCGCCGGCCGCGCGCAGGCCGACCGGGCGGCGGCCGTCGAGGACCGGGTGGTCGCGCAGCCACCAGGCGGTGTAGGGCCGTACCGACTCCGTGGTGCCGTCGGGCAGCAGGACCCGCACCGGCTGGGTGACCGCGTCGCGCAGCGGCGGCACGGAGAGCATGGCCAGCGCCTGCGGCCATGCGTCGTCGGCGACGAGGTCGAGGTCGCGCACGGCGACGATCTCGGTGGCGACCGGCGGCACGTCGGTGTCCGGCAGTTGGTCGAGGACGTCCTCGCACCACACGTCGACCGCGTCGAGCAGTCCGGCGTCGTCCGGCTCGGCCCAGTCGCTCTCGCGCGGCTCCAGCTCGTCCGGGTCGAGCACCACGTCGGTGGCCCGTACCAAGGCGAAGGTGGCGAGCACGCCGACCGCGGTCAGCGGTTGCTCGCCCCAGCGGGCGGCCAGGTCCTCGTCGACGGAGCCGAGCTCCCCCTCCCGGATGACCTGCTCGAAGGCACTGCCCGGCAGCACCAGTTCACCGGCGGGGGCGAGCTCGCCCTCATCGTCGGTGAGGGCGAGGGCGGCCAGCCACGGCTCGTCGCCGGGGGCGAGGTTCGCGGCCCGGACCAGGCCCAGGACGACCTCGGCCAGTTCCTCCGCGTCCAGCGCGGGCGCGTCCTCGTCCCAGGCCTCGTCGGCGTCCAGGGACGCGGCCACCGCCGCGCGCACCTGCGGGGTGGTGAGGACGGCGCGCGGGGTCGCCGGGGTGGCCCCGAGCTTCTCCAGCAGCGGGTGCGCGGCCGCCGGGTCGGCGACCTTCAGGCCCAGCCGGGCCAGCTCCGAGGCGGCGGGCAGCCCGGTGCTGACGGGGGCGGCCCCCTCGGCGTAGACGCTGTCCATCTCGGGGAGCGGCAGCAGCACCTGGCGCGGTCCGACGACGGTACGCCGGTCGGCCAGCGGCACGGGCAGCCCGCTCAGCCGGTCCGGGTCGGTGCCGGCCAGCGAGTCGTACAGGCGGTGCCACCAGTCCGCGGGGCGCTCCACCCCGGCGAGCCGGTCGATCGCGTCGCCCAGCGGCAGCCGGGCCACCCCGAGGACGCGCAGTTCGGGGCGGCGCTCCAGCCCGGGGGGCAGCAGCGTCGGGAAGACCTCCGCCAGCACGCGCACGGTCTCCGCGCCGGTGCCCTCGACGACCTCGGCCTCCACCGGGCGCAGCGCGGGCGGCAGTTCGTCCTCGCCGTCCGTGCCCGTGACGTCGGCGGCGCGCGGCAGGAAGGCGGTGCGCGGCAGCCGCTCCTGCACGTGGCGGCGCAGTTGCGCGTCCAGCTCGCCCTTGCCGAGCGGGCCGGGTACCAGGTCCACGATGCCCGTGCTCACCGGTCGCCAGTCCGCCAGCAGCCGTACGTAGAGCTCGGCCGCCCGCGCGACCAGGAAGTCGGTGAGGGCGCCGGGTGCGGCGTGGCGCCGGCTCGGGTCCAGCGGCAGCGAGGCGATGAGCAGCGCGGGCAGCCCCAGCGGCTCGTCCGTCGGCGTCGGGGCGTGCACGAAGAGCGCCGTCCGCGGCCGCTCGGGCGCGCCGTCCTGGCCCACCGGGACGGCCCAGGTCACCGACCACACCGGGCGCAGCCGCTCCTCGACCGGGCGGTCGCTCAGCAGCGCCGCCTCCAGCGGGCCCGCGTCGCTCACGGTGCGCCAGCGGGTGGTGCCGCCGGCGCTGTCCACGACGACGGTCAGCCCGTCCTCCTGACGCCGGCTCAGGGTCCGTACCCCCTCGGGCGTCTCCACGACCACCTCGGTCAGGCCGGGCAGGGACAGCAGCAGCGCGTCGTCGATCGCGGCGAGCAGGCTCGCCGCGAGGTCCGCGGCGGCGCCGTCGCGCAGCGGCAGCACGACGCACGTGTCGTAGCCGTCCGGGGCGGTGCCCTCGGCGGGCAGCGGCAGCCGCAGCAGCGGTACGTGGCCGTCCCGGCGGCGCAGTTCGTCGGTGAGCCCCGGGGAGCGCCCACCGGTCTCCCGCGCGAGGTCGCGGGCCTCGGCCAGCGACCAGCGGACGCCGCCGCTGCGGCTGAGGATCGCGGGCTCGTCGCTGACCGCGAGCACGGCGGAGAACCCGACGCCGAAGCGGCCGACGGCCAGGGCGCCCTCCTCGCGCTTGGAGCTGGCGCGCAGCGTCGACAGGGACTCCACGCCCGCGGCGTCCAGGTGGGCCCCGGTGTTCGCGGCGGCGAGCACCCCCTCGCGCAGGGTCAGCCGCAGGCGGCCGGTCACCCCCGCACGGGTCGCCGCGTCGGCGGCGTTCTGGGCCAGCTCGACGACGAGACGGTCGCGGTAGCCGCCGAGCGCGAGGTCCTCCTCCGCGTTGGCGTCCTCCCGGAACCGGGCGGGCGACGCGGCCCACGCGTCCAGCACGGCCCGCCGCAGCCGTGCGGTCCCGAACGGATCTGCGCCCCGGTCCATCGCGGTCCCGCTCACGTCGTCTTCTCCCTCACGCGGTGTCGCATGCCCTGCCCTGTGCGAGTGACGCTACCGCGTGGGCTGTCGCCCGGTCGTCCCGCACGCGCCCGCCCCGGGGGACGCCGCCCCGCGCGGGCCGGGCCGGCCACGGTACCCCCTGCGGTGGGCCGCCCCAGGCTCTGCTCGGCCCCGGACATCGGCCGCCGGCGGAGCCGGCAACGTGGGCCGAGCTCCCGGCCGGGAAACGGCAGCCGTCACCGGTGACCCACCCCTCGACCGGAGCGCCCGGACAGCAGCCCGCGCAACCCGGGCGCGGGCGTCGGCCGGCAAGGTGGCCGCATTCCCCCGCCGGGATGGCACCCTCACCCGCGCACAGCGGCCCCGGTGGGTCGGGCGTGGGCGCAGGGGCACCCCACCCGGCCCTGATCCGCGCCGTCCGCGGACGGCAGACGTCAACTGGGGCCCAGTTCCTCGACCGGAGTGCCCGGACGGCAGCCCGCGCAACCCTGGCGCGGGCGTCGGCCGTGGCCGAGTCACCCAACCGGGACGACCGGCGCCCAACGGCCCCGGTGGGCCCCGGACCAGGCCGGACGCGGGCGGAGCCCACACGGCCCCCAAGGAACGCCCAGCGCCACCCGATCGCAGGCGTCGGCCGCCGCCGGATCCAGCGACCGTGGGCCGAGTTGCCGGGATGGCGCCCTCACCGTCGCCACAGCGGCCCCGACCCGGACCAGGCGGGGCGTGTGGCGGAGGCCACACGGCCGCCGAGGCATGCCATCCGCGGCGCGGGCGGTCGGGCGGCGGAGCGGGGGACACCGGACCCGCCGCCCCGGGCCGCGGCGGAGCCGTCAGCTGTGGCCGAGTTCCTCGGCCGGGGTGGTGTCCTCGACGGAGCCCTGGCGGTCGGGGTGGAGGGGGAGCGGCTCGATCGCGGTCTCGTCGAGGACGGGCGGCGCGGGCCGGGGCGTCTTCGGCATGACCGCGGCCTCCGAGTGCGCGCCGCAGCCGTAGGCGAGGGAGACCACGCGTCCGTCGGCCGGGGAGAACTCGTTCGCGCAGACGCCGAAGGCCTGCCGCAGGGAGCCCGCGATCGGGACGAGGAAGCCGCAGGAGACGCACTGGGCGGGGGCGGCCTGGGCCATCGGGGCCTTGGGGCCGTACTCGTCCTCCCAGCGGTCCGCGGCGACGTGCAGACCGTACCGGGACAGCACGCGAGGCCGGGCCATGCCGATCTCCTCCGCCACCGCGGCGATCGTGCCGACCGTGGGCGCCATCGGCAGGGTCGCCGGGGGGCCGCCGGAGACGTCCGCGTCCTCGGCCTCGACGAGCTCGGCCATCTCCTCGGAGACCGGCGAGTTCGGCGGCGGGGCGTCCTCCCCGGAGAAGCCGGTCTCCAGGCGCAGGTCCTCCGCCTCGGTGGGCAGCAGGTCGCCGGGGCCGAGGTCGCCGGGGCGCAGGCGCTCGCTCCACGGCACCCATTCGGGCGCGAGGATGGCCTCGGGCCCGGGCACGAGGACCGTCTCGTCCAAGGTGATGGCCTTGGCGCGGGAGGCGCGGGTGAGCGTGACCGCCCAGCGCCAGCCGCGGTAGGAGGCCTCACGGCAGTCGAACAGGTGCGTGACGACGCGGTCGCCCTCGGCGACCGCCCCGAGGTGCTCGCCGACCGCTTTCTCGCCGAAGGCCTCGACGGCGGCTTCGAGGGCGAGGTCGACCGCCTCGGCGCACAGGCGGTCAGGGGTACGGCTTCGCATCGCAGCACTCACAAGAATCGATTCTCTCCTACGCCGTCTTACGCGTGCGCCGCCGAGGGTCGGGCGGGGCGGTGGCGGAGCGGACCGGAGGACCGCTTCAAACGCTGCCTGCCCGTACGTCCACGGGCGCACCTGATGACTCCATTCTGCGCGATCGCACGCTATCGGTGCGCGCCCCGTTCGGAAAGCCGCCCGGTAGGGCAGACTGGCGAGCGTGGCACGCACAGTGACGTCCGGCCCGGGACCGGTTCGCAGGGCGGGGAACGCCGTCGCGCGCGCCACGCAGCGTACGTCGTCCGCCGTGGTGCGGCGCGTCCGGCGTCACACGCACTCGGGCGGGGCGGGCGAGTCGGGCCTGGCGAAGCTGATCGAGCTGCACGCGGTGAACTCGGCCGGCGACATGCTGATCACCGTCGCGCTCGCCAGCACGATCTTCTTCTCCGTGCCGACCGGTGAGGCGCGCGGCCGCGTGGCGCTCTACCTGCTGGTCACGATGGCCCCGTTCGCGCTGCTGGCCCCGGTGATCGGGCCGCTGCTGGACCGCATCCCGCACGGCCGGCGCGCCGCGATGGCGATGTCGATGCTGGCCCGGGCGATCCTGGCCTGGACGATGGCCGGGGTGGTGGCGACCGCCGGACTGGAGCTGTACCCGGCCGCCTTGGGCGTGCTCGTGGCGTCGAAGGCGTACGGCGTGGTGCGCAGCGCCGTGATGCCACGGCTGCTGCCGGCCCGTACGACGCTGGTGAAGGCGAACTCCCGGGTGAGCCTGACGGGCCTGCTGGCCACCGCCGTGGCGGCGCCGATCGGCGGGCTGCTCCACCTGATCGGGCCGGGCGTGCCGCTGTACGGGGCGTTCGTCGTCTTCGTCGTCGGGACGCTGCTCTCCTTCTCCCTCCCGCACAAGGTGGACTCCGCCAAGGGCGAGGCGCGCGCCGAACTGACCTCGGGTGAGGAGGTCGAGCACCACCGCCTGGGCCGGCAGTGGCGGGAGAAGCGGCCGGGGCTGCGGAGCGTCGGCGGCCCGGTGCTGCACGCCCTGCAGGCCAACGCCGCGCTGCGGGCGCTGTCGGGGTTCCTGACCCTCTTCCTGGCGTTCCTGCTGCGCGAGCATCCGCTGGGCGGCCTGTCGGGGCCGGTGTCGCTGGGCCTGGTCGCCGTGGCGGCGGGCACCGGCAACGCCTTCGGCACCGCGCTGGGCTCCTGGCTGCGCGACCGCGGACCGGAGCGGATCATCATCAGCGCGCTGGCCGCCGCCCTGGCGGCGACGTGCGTGGCGGCGGCCTGGTACGGCGTGCTGACCATCGCCGTCGTCGCGGCCGCGGCGGGCATCGCGCAGGCGCTGGGCAAGCTCTCGCTGGACGCCCTGATCCAGCGGGACGTGCCCGAGGAGGTGCGCACCTCGGCGTTCGCCCGCTCGGAGACCGCCCTCCAGCTGGCGTGGGTGATCGGCGGCGCCATCGGCATCGTCCTGCCGCTCAACGGCACGCTGGGGATGGCGGTGGGGGCGGCCCTGGTGGCGCTCGGCGTCACCTTCTCGGTCCGCGGCCTGATGACGGGTGCCCGGGGACGGGCGACACGTCCGCGCACCGTCTGAGCGGGGGGGGTGGCCAGGGGACACGAGCGGGCCCCCCGCGTAGCGGGAGCGCGACCGCCCGGTAGCCTCACCTTCATGAGCAATCGCCGCCGTGCCGCCGCCCTCGGTGCCGTGTCCCTCGGGCTGATCGCCCTCTCCGCCTGCGAGAAGCCGACCCCCCTGGCGACCGTCACCGTCGGCGACAGGACCGTGACCACCGAGGCCACCAGCAAGTGCTACCTCGACGGGAAGAAGCTTTCGGAGCAGGTCTTCCTGGCATGCCTGCAGGGCAAGCCCGAGAAGACCATCACGGTCCGGCCCGGTGACAAGGTGCGGATCGGCGTCGACCCCGCGATCGCCGAGAAGGGCTGGGTCGTGGCCGCCGGCACCTCCGGCAAGTCGGGGCTGCTGAAGGACACCACCTACCGCTCCTTCGACGCCGAGACCCTGCTCTCCGACGCGCAGACCGGTGCCGCGGCCAGCGAGGTGACCCTCAACATCATCGAGACCGCCGGCGCCCAGGACTACCTCGGCGTCTGGCAGTTCAAGCTGAAGTCGGCGGGCTGAAACCGTCCGCTGACTCCGCCGAGGTCATGATGCCCCGCCTCCTCGTCGTCACCGCCGTCCCGGCGGAACGCGACGCGGTCGTCCGCGGGCTCGGCGGCACGCCCGCCGAGCAGCCCGTACCGGGTGGCCGCGTGCTGCTGCGCACCGCCCTCGCGGACGTGCTGGCCGCGGGCGTCGGCCCCGCCGCCGCGGCGGCGGGCACGGCGGCGGCGCTCACCGCGGCGCGGTACGGGCTCGTCGTCTCGGCCGGGATCGCCGGCGGCTTCCAGCCCCACGCACCGGTCGGCTCGGTGGTCGTCGCGAACGCGATCGTCGCCGCCGACCTGGGCGCGGAGGGCCCGGAGGGCTTCCTCCCGGTCGCCGAGCTGGGCTTCGGCACCTCCGAGCACCGGCCGCCGGGACCGCTGTCCCGCCGGGTCGCCGACGTGCTCGGCGCGGCGTACGGGCCGGTCCTGACGGTGTCGACGGTGACCGGGACGGCCGGGCGGGCCGCGGAGCTGACGCGTCGTCACCCCGGCGCGCCGGCCGAGGCCATGGAGGGCTTCGGCGTCGCGGAGGCGGCCGCGGCGCACGGGCTGCCCGTCCTGGAGATCCGTACGGTGTCCAATCCGGTGGGCCCGCGCGACCGCACGGCCTGGCGGATCGGGGAGGCGCTCGACGCGCTCGCCGACGCCTTCGCCCGGCTCGGGAAGCAACCCGCCGTACTCGACGTTGGAGACCGGACATGAGCCAAGAGCGCGCACTGCGGATCGCCTACTCCCCGTGCCCCAACGACACCTTCGTCTTCCACGCCTGGGCGCACGGCCTGGTCCCGGGCGCGCCCGCGATCGACGTGACCTTCGCGGACATCGACGTCACCAACGGGATGGCCGAGCGCGGCGAGTTCGACGTCCTGAAGGTCTCGTACGCGGTGCTCCCCTACGTGCTCGACGAGTACGCGCTGCTGCCCTGCGGCGGCGCGCTGGGCCGCGGCTGCGGCCCGCTCGTCCTGACCAGGGACGAGGGCACCGGCAAGGGCGCCGACCTGAGCGGGCGCACGGTGGCGGTGCCGAGCGAGCGCTCGACGGCGTACCTGCTCTTCCGGCTGTGGGCGGCCGCCGAAGTGCCGGGCGGCGTCGGGGAGATCGTCGTCCTGCCGTTCCACGAGATCATGCCGGCGGTACGGGACGGCCGGGTGGACGCGGGGCTCGTGATCCACGAGGCGCGCTTCACCTACCAGGACTACGGGCTGCACAAACTCGCGGACATGGGCGAGCACTGGGAGCAGACCACCACGCTGCCCATCCCGCTCGGCGCGATCATCGCCAAGCGCTCCCTGGGCGAGGAGCGTCTGCGCGAACTGGCGGCCGCGGCCCGCACCTCCGTGCACATGGCCTGGGACGAGCCCGAGGCCTCACGCGGCTACGTCATGGAGCACGCGCAGGAGATGGACCCGAAGGTGGCGGACCAGCACATCGGGCTGTACGTGAACGAGTTCACCTCGGCGCTCGGCGAGGAGGGCTACGCGGCGGTCCGCGGGCTGCTCACCCGGGCCGCGGCCGAGGGACTGGTGCCACCCCTCGGTCCGCACGCGCTCGAGTCGTGAGCCCGCACCCGGGCGGGGGGTCAGACGTCCAACTGGTCGGCGACGACGCGCAGGACGGACGCGATCTTGTGGCCGTGGGCCTTGTCCGGGTAACGGCCGCGCTGCAGCGAGCGGGCGACGTCCTCCAGCAGCGTGGTGAGGTCCTGGACGATGGGCAGCAGTTCGTCGGGCTTGCGCCGCTGCGCGGCCGCCACGGACGGCGCCGGCTCCAACAGGGTCACCGACAGCGCCTGGTCACCGCGCTGTCCGGCGACGACGCCGAACTCGACTCGTTGCCCCGGCTTCAGCGTGGCCACGCCGTCCGGCAGGACGGAGGAGTGCACGAAGACGTCGCCGCCGTCGTCGCGGGAGAGGAAGCCGAAGCCCTTCTCGCTGTTGAACCACTTGACCTTGCCGGTAGGCACGTCCGACCTCGTCCTCGCTGTAGACAGAAAAAAGCTCTTGGATAGCAAGACAGCGGGCCTCTTGGCAGACCCGCTGCCCATAAGGCTAATGGCCCAGGGGCGTGTGACAAGACTCCGTGGTCTTCCTGCCCCGGCCACCGTCCGGCCGGTGCGCTGCGACTTCCCCGGGCGATCTACCCTGGTCCGGTGACCACCGAAACCCGGAAACCCGGCGATCTCCTCGTGCGCGCCGGCGCCGCCGTCTTCGTCGTCGGCGCGCTCGGCACTCTGGCCACCGTGGCCCCGCTCTTCCTGGGATCCGACCCGCTGCCGACCGCCGCCTACCTGGTGTCGATGCTCATGGGCGTCGGCTTCGCGCTGGCCCTGGCCGGGCTGCTGCGCTCCGCGCGGGCGCAGAGCCGTCAGGCGACGGCGCCGGGGTCCGGGGCGTAGGAGGCGAACCAGGCGGGGAACTCCGTCAGGTCGGCCAGCACGACGTCCGCCCCCGCGGTGCGCAGTTCGTCCGCCGTGACCGGGCCCGTCGCCACCGCCACGGACAGCGCGCCGGCCGTGCGGGCCCCGACGACGTCCCCCACGTGGTCCCCGACGTAGACCGCCGCCCCGTACTCGGTCAGCGCCTCGGCCTTCGCCTCGGCCCACAGCCAGCCGCGCACCTCGTCGACCTCCAGGCCCAGGTGCGTGAGGTGCAGCTTGGCGTTCGGCTCGTGCTTCGCGGTGACCACGACGGCCCGCCCGCCCGCCGCGTGCACGGCGGCGACGGCCTCGCGCGCCCCGGGCATGGCGGGGGTCGGGGCGATGGCGAACTCGGGGTACAGCGCCCGGTAGCGGTCCGCGACCGCGGGGACGTCCTCCGCGGGGAACCAGTGCGCCAGCTCCCAGTCGAGCGGCGGCCCGAGGCGGGTGACGGCGAGCGCGGCGTCGACGAAGACACCGGTCTCCTCGGCGAGGCGCTCGTACGTGGCCTTGATGCCGGGCCGTGAGTCGATCAGGGTCATGTCGAGGTCGAACCCGACCGTTATCGGGGACGTCGGCTGGGAAGCGGGCATGGCAGCCACTCTAACGAGGCCGCCGGCCGGCCCTGCTCCCCCGCCAGAGCAGGAAGGCGGCGGAGGCGACGGCCGCGATCCGCACGACCGTGGGCAGCGCGTCGGCGATCGCGGAGTCCAGGCCGCCCTCGGGGATCGGCTCGCCCCACCGTCCGGCGAAGCGGCCCCAGATCCAGATCAGCGCGGCCGCGGCGGTCAGCCCCGGCAGGCCCAGCGCCGCGAACCGGGACGCGCGGCGGGACAGGCGGCGTGAGCCGTACGCCACGGCCCACCCGGCGAGGAGGGCGATCCAGGAGCCGAGGACGGCGCCGGTCAGCAGCAGGAGCGCGGCGACGGACTCCAGGAGACCGGCCCGCCACCGCCACGGCCCGCGGCGCGTGGCCGGCGCGGCGTCCGGCTCGGCCTCGGGCGCGGCCTCGGCCTTGGCGGCCGGGGCGGCCGGGGCGGCCTCCGGCTCTTCCTCCGGGGTCAGCGGGATGATCAGGCCACCGGTCATGCCGGGCAGCCCGGCGAGTTCGTCACCGGGCAGGAACGTCCGCGACGCGGACGGCGAAGGCGAAGGCGACTGGGTGCGCTGGTCGGGCAGCCGCCACCACTGCGGCTCCGCCGGTGCGGGCTCCGCCGGGGTGCGGGGGGCGGGCACCGCGGCGGCGGCCTCCCCCTCCACCACGGCGTCCGGGGCGCCCAGCCGGCCCAGGATCCGCCGCACCACGGCGGGGTTGTCGCTGCCGTGCCGCTCCCGGTCGATGTCCTTGCGCAGGCGTGCCACCAGGTCCCGCCGCCGGTCCGCCGGGAGGGCGGTCTGTGCCAGGTCCCCCACCTTGCTGAGGTAGTCCAGTACCAGCCGGTCGCTCTCCTCCGCACCCATGCCCCGACGCTACCGCCCCGGGCCGCGCCCGGGCATGGTTGCGGGTCGGCCGCTCGCCGGAGGCGAAGCGGGATGGCGCAACCCCACGACGGCGCCGCGCCTGTGCGGTACCGCGGGATGCTCCGGCGTCCGCACCCCGGTGGGTGGGGTGCGCCCACCCTCCCCCAGCCTTCGGCCGGGGGACCCCCGTGCCCGGGGACGACTGCCCACAACCCCACACACCCGCACCGGGCACGCTTGGGGAAAAGCGGGGGCGACGCCCACCATGGGTTGGGGACGGGCAGGGCTAATGTGGGGGAGATGAGCACTGACGGCCCCGCGGCGGCGCCGCGCACGCTCGCGGAGGATCTGCGCGCCCGCGGCGACGACGCGCTGTCCGCACTGCTCCGGGCGCGCCCGGACCTGCTGAACCCGGTCCCGAACGACCTCTCGCAGCTGGCGACCCGCGCCGGCACCCGCGCCTCCATCGTCCGCGCCCTCGAACGCCTGGACCGGTTCACGCTGCAGACCGCCGAGGCCCTGGCCGTCGCGCCGGACGGCGCCGGGCACGACGCGCTCGCCGCGCTGATGGGCCCGGAGTCGGCGGAGGCGCTGCCCGGCGCGGTGGCGACGCTGCGGGCGCAGGCACTGCTGTGGGGCGGGGACGACCGGCTGCGCCTGGTGCGTACCGCGCGCGACATCCTGGCCCCGGCCGCGGGGACCCCGTCCCCGACCGGCCTCGGGCCGACCGTGGCCGAGGCGACCTCCGGCATGTCGCCGACGCGGTTGCAGCAGATCCTCACGGTGGCCGGGCTGCCGCCCACGCACGACCCGGTGAGCGCGGTCGGGTCGTTGACCTCGCTGTTCGCCAACCGGGCGCGGATGGCGGCACTGCTCGACGGCGCGCCCCCGGAGGCCGTGGCGGTGCTGCGCAGGCTGGCGTGGGGCCCGCCGTACGGGGAGGTGGCGGACGTGTCGGTGCCGCCGCCCCCGGTGGCCTGGCTGCTGGAGCGCGGGCTGCTGCTGCCGGCCGGGGCGCGCAACGTCGTGCTCCCCCGCGAGGTGGCCCTGCATCTGCGCGACGGCAGGGCGCACCGCGCCCCGGAGCCGGTCGCGCCGGCCGTGGAGCCGAAGCAGCACGATCCACAGGCTGTGGACAGGACCGCCGCGGGTCAGGCCTTCACAGCGGTCCGTACGGTCGAGGAGCTGCTGAAGCAGTGGGAGACCGGCGGTCCGCCGGTGCTGCGTGCGGGCGGGCTGAGCGTGCGGGACCTGAAGCGGGTGGCCACGGCACTGGACGTGCCGGATCCGCTGGCCGCGTTCTGGGTGGAGGTGGCGTACGCCGCGGGCCTGGTCGCCGCGGACGGGGAGCTGGACGAGGCGTACGCGCCGACCCCAGCGACCGACGGGTGGCTGGCGCTGCCCGCCGAGGACCGCTGGGCGGCCCTGGTCACGGCGTGGCTGGCCGCCACCCGCGTACCGGGTGTCGTCGGCACGCGGGACGTGAAGGGCCGCGCGCTGGCGGCGCTCGGCCCCGACCTGGACCGTTCGCTCGCCCCGGAGGTGCGCCGCCGGACGCTGGAGCTGCTGGCCGCGCTCCCCGAGGGCGCCTCGGCGGACCAGGACGCGCTGCTGGCCCGGCTGCGCTGGGAGCGACCGCTGCGGGGCGGCGCCTCGATGGACCCGCTCCGCGCCGACCTGGTGCGCTGGACGGTGACGGAGGCGGAGATGCTGGGGGTCACCGGCCGTGGCGCGCTGGCGGCGCACGGCCGCGCGCTGCTGCGGCGTTCCGGGGACGCGGCGGCCGTGCTGCTCGGGCCGCTGCTGCCGGAACCGCTGGACCACGTGCTGCTCCAGGCCGATCTGACGGCGGTCGCACCGGGCCCTCTGCAGCCGCACCTCGCCGAGACCCTGCACGTCCTGGCGGACGTGGAGTCCAAGGGCGGCGCGACCGTCTTCCGCTTCACCCAGGAGTCGGTGCGCCGGGCGCTGGACGCCGGCCGCACCGCCGCCGACCTGCACGCCTTCCTCTCCGCGCACTCGCGCACGCCCGTGCCGCAGCCGCTGAGCTACCTCGTGGACGACGTCGCCCGCCGGCACGGACGCTTGCGCGTGGGCGCGGCTTCGGCGTACGTGCGCTGCGACGACGACGCGCTGCTCAGCGAGCTGCTGGCCGACCGCCGGGCGGCCGGCCTCGGGCTGCGCCGCCTCGCGCCGACGGTGCTGGCGGCGCAGAGCGATCCGGCGACGCTGCTGGAGCGGCTGCGCGCGCTGGGCCACGCGCCGGCGGCCGAGTCCGCCGAGGGCGATGTGCTGATCACCCGCGCGGACGCCCGGCGCACCCCGCCGCGCAGCGCTCCGGTACCCGTGGTGGACGGGCCGCCGACCCCGGACGGGACACTCCTCGGGGCGGCCGTCAAGGCGATCCGGGCCGGTGACCGGGCCTCGACCGCGGTCCGCAGGGAGCCCGCGGAGCGCCCCGGCGGCCACGGCGACGGCCGGTTGCCGCGCACGGCGGCGGCCGAGACGCTGGCGACGATGCAGGCGGCGGTGCTGACCGGCGAGTCGGTGTGGATCGGCTACGTCAACGCGGAGGGCGCGGCGAGCCAGCGCGTGATCGGCCCGATCCGGGTGGAGGGCGGGTTCGTCACCGCGTACGACCACACCGCCGACGAGGTCCGCACCTTCGCGCTGCACCGGATAACGGGTGTCGCCGAGCTCGCCGACGACCTGGCGTGACCCTGCCGCGGGGCGGGGACGGGACGCCGCCCGGGGCGGGGCGCGGTATCGATCCGGTGGACGGGGACGTTTCCCCCCGGGGATGGGGGACCATGGATAGTTCAGCCCGGCCCCCTTCCCGGTCCCGGCCCGCCCATTCGCGGAGGTTTGCGTGTCCTGCCTGATCGTCCAGAGCGACAAGACCCTGCTGCTGGAGGTCGACCACGAGCTCGCCGACGAGTGCCGGCGTGCCATCGCCCCCTTCGCCGAACTGGAACGGGCGCCCGAGCACATCCACACCTACCGGATCACCCCGCTGGGGCTGTGGAACGCCCGCGCCGCCGGGCACGACGCCGAGCAGGTCGTGGACGCGCTCGTGCAGTACTCCCGCTACCCGGTGCCGCACGCGCTGCTGGTGGACGTCGCCGAGACGATGGCCCGCTACGGCCGGCTGACGCTGAGCAAGCACCCGGCGCACGGCCTGGTGCTGACCTCCACGGACCGTCCGGTGCTGGAGGAGATCCTCCGCTCGAAGAAGATCACGCCGCTGGTGGGCGCCCGGCTCGACCCCGACACGGTGGTCGTCCACCCCTCCGAGCGCGGCCAGATCAAGCAGGTGCTGCTCAAGCTGGGCTGGCCGGCGGAGGACCTGGCCGGTTACGTGGACGGCGAGGCGCACCCGATCGAGCTGGACCAGGACGGCTGGAAGCTCCGCCCCTACCAGGAGCAGGCGGTGGAGGGCTTCTGGCACGGCGGCTCGGGCGTGGTCGTGCTGCCCTGCGGCGCCGGCAAGACGCTGGTGGGCGCGGGCGCGATGGCGCAGGCGAAGGCGACGACGCTGATCCTGGTGACGAACACGGTCTCGGCCCGGCAGTGGAAGCACGAGCTGGTGAAGCGGACCTCGCTGACCGAGGACGAGATCGGCGAGTACAGCGGCACCCGCAAGGAGATCCGTCCGGTCACCATCGCCACGTACCAGGTGCTGACGACCAAGCGGAAGGGCGTCTACGCGCACCTGGAGCTCTTCGACTCCCGTGACTGGGGCCTGATCGTCTACGACGAGGTGCACCTGCTCCCGGCGCCGGTCTTCAAGTTCACCGCGGACCTCCAGGCCCGCCGCCGGCTCGGCCTGACGGCGACGCTGGTGCGCGAGGACGGCCGTGAGTCGGACGTCTTCTCGCTGATCGGTCCCAAGCGCTTCGACGCGCCGTGGAAGGAGATCGAGGCGCAGGGCTACATCGCGCCCGCCGACTGCGTGGAGGTGCGGGTCAACCTGACCGACTCCGAGCGGCTGGCGTACGCGACCGCCGAGCCGGAGGAGAAGTACCGCTACTGCGCGACGACCGCGACCAAGCGCAAGGTCGCCGAGGCGCTGGTCGCCAAGCACCGCGGGCAGCAGACGCTGGTGATCGGCCAGTACATCGACCAGCTCGACGAGCTGGGCGAGCACCTCGGGGCGCCGGTGATCAAGGGCGAGACGACCAACGCGCAGCGCGAGAAGCTCTTCGACGCCTTCCGGCAAGGCGAGATCTCGGTGCTCGTGGTCTCCAAGGTGGCGAACTTCTCGATCGACCTGCCGGAGGCGACGGTCGCCATCCAGGTCTCGGGCACCTTCGGTTCCCGTCAGGAGGAGGCGCAGCGCCTCGGCCGGGTGCTGCGGCCGAAGGCGGACGGTCACGAGGCCCGCTTCTACTCCGTGGTCGCCCGCGACACCATCGACCAGGACTTCGCCGCGCACCGCCAGCGGTTCCTGGCCGAGCAGGGGTACGCGTACCGCATCGTCGACGCGGACGAGCTGCTCTGACCCGTCCGCGGGGGCGCGCCGGGAGGCCCGCCGCGTCAGTCGTGCGCGGCGGAGCCGTCCTGGCCCAGCACCACGACGCGGACGGCCGTGGCGACGTAGACCCGGACCGCGCGCAGGGCGTCCCCGACGGGGTGGACCGGATGCCGGTGCCCGGGGTCCTCGGCGATGGCGGTGCTGCCGTGGACGCGGGAGACCACTGGTCGTGCCATGCCCCCAATGTACGCATACGTGACCCTTTGGGCAGAGGTTCCGGCTACGGGCGGGGGAAAACCGGTTAGCACCTGCCGTCGCCGAGGCGTAAGATCCTGCGTCTTGCCGCCCGCCCCCTTGAGGGACGGCGCCACCGGCCGGACGGAAACCGGTCGGCCCGAGTCGTGATCCGTATCAGGACAGCGCCCCGCCCCGCGCCCCCGTGCGCGCAGGTCAGGGGCCGGCTGAGCCATGCCCTACGTGCCGCCGGAGGCAACCCGTGCCAGGGGAACAGTCCCTCACCACCGACAATCCGCTCGACCGCGAACGCTCCCACCTCGCCTCGTCCCGTTCCGCCCTGCGCGCGATGCGCGCCGACGTCGAGGCCCTCGACATCCGGGACGTCACCGCCAACTGGGTGAACGCGGAAGTGCTGCAGTCGGAGATCACCGCCCGCATCAAGGCGCTCGCGGACCTCGCCCACACCCCGCTGTTCTTCGGCCGTCTCGACTACGCGGACGGCGCCGAAGCCGGTCACCGCTTCTACATCGGCCGGCGCCACGTGCACGACGCGGACGGCGACCCCATGGTCGTCGACTGGCGCGCGCCGGTCTCCCAGCCCTTCTACCGGGCCTCCCGCACCGACCCGCAGGACGTCGCGCTGCGTCGCCGCTTCGGCTACACCGGCGGGGAGCTGACCGCGTACGAGGACGAGCACCTCACCGACCCGGACGAGGCGCAGACCTCCAGCAAGCTGCTCCAGCAGGAGATCGAGCGGCCGCGCGTCGGCCCGATGCGCGACATCGTCGCCACCATCCAGCCCGAGCAGGACGAGATCGTCCGCGCCGGGGTCGGCGGCACGGTCTGCGTGCAGGGGGCGCCCGGCACCGGGAAGACCGCCGTCGGCCTGCACCGGGTGGCCTACCTGCTCTACGCGCACCGCGAACGGCTGGCCCGCACCGGCACCCTCGTCATCGGCCCCAACGCGTCCTTCCTGCACTACATCGAGCAGGTGCTGCCCGCCCTGGGCGAGCTGAGCGTCAAGCAGGCCACCGTCGACGACCTGGTCGCCCACGTCCCGGTCAAGGGCACCGACTCGGCGGCCGCCGCCGGCGTCAAGGGCGACGCGCGCATGGCCGAGGTGCTGCGGCGCGCGGTCCGCTCCGGCATCCGGATGCCCACCGAGCCGGTGGTCGTGGTGCGCGGCTCGCGCCGCTGGCGCGTCCCGGCGTACGAACTGGAGGAGCTGGTCCGCGAGCTGATGGAGCGTGACATCCGCTACGGCGCCGCCCGCGAGGCGCTGCCGCAGCGGATCGCGCACGCCGTGCTGGTCCGGATGGAGGCGGCCGGGGAGGCCCCCGACGACCGGGTGCAGGACGCGGTCGCGCGCAACGCGGCGGTCAAGGCGGCCGTGAAGGAGGCGTGGCCGCCGGTGGACCCGGCGAAGACGGTGCTGCGGCTGCTGTCCGATCCGCAGTTCCTGGCCGTGTGCGCGGAAGGCGTGCTGACCGAGGAGGAGCAGAAGGAGATCCTCTGGGAGAAGCCCGCCCGCTCGGCCGCCTCCGCCAAGTGGTCGGCCGCCGACGCCGTGCTGGTCGACGAGGCCCACGACCTGGTGCACCGCACGGCCTCGCTCGGCCACGTCGTGCTGGACGAGGCCCAGGACCTCTCCCCCATGCAGTACCGGGCGGTGGGCCGCCGCTGCTCCACCGGCTCCGCGACCGTGCTGGGCGACCTCGCCCAGGGCACCACCCCGTGGGCGACGGGGACCTGGGAGGAGGCGCTGGAGCACCTCGGCAAGCCGGGTTCGCGGGTCGAGGAGCTGACCCAGGGCTTCCGCGTCCCGCTGGAGGTCATCGCCTACGCTTCCCGGCTGCTGCCCGAGATCGCACCCGGCCTGAAGGAGGCGACCTCCGTCCGGGAGAACCCGGGCGCCTTCTCGGTGACCGAGGTCCCGGCGGGCGGGCTGACCCCGGCCGTGCTCGACGCCTGCCGGCGGGCCCTGGACCGCGAGGGGTCCATCGGCCTGATCGCCGCCGACGCGCGCGTGCCCGCACTGGCCGAGGCCTTGACGGCGACTGGCCTGCCGTACCTGTCACCCGGTGAGGAGACCACGCCCGAGGTCCGCCTCACGCTCGTCCCCGCCTCCCTGGCCAAGGGCCTGGAGTACGACTACGTCGTGCTGGACGAGCCCGCCGCGGTCGTCGACGGCGAGCCCGACGAGCGCACCGGCCTGCGCCGCCTGTACGTCTCGCTGACCCGCGCCGTCTCGGGCCTGGCGGTCCTCCACGCGGCGCCCCTCCCGCAGGCGCTCCGCGCGGCGTGACCCCACGCCCGCGCGCGCATGCTCACCCGCGGTCGTCGGCGACGGCCGCGAGCAGTGCCGCGCGCAGATGGCCGTCCGCCTCCGCCAGGAGCCGGGCGGCCGTCGGGGCGTCCACGCCGCCGAGGACGACGAGGACGGCGTTCTTGACCTCGCCGCCGGCGGCGGTGAGGGCGGCCTCGATCTCGTCGTCGGGCGCGCCGGTGGCCAGGGCCACGATCCGCCGGGACCGGGCGCGCAGCTTGTCGTTGGAGGCGCGCACGTCGACCATCAGGTTCCCGTAGGTCTTGCCCAGCCTGATCATCGTGATCGTCGACAGCATGTTGAGGACGAGTTTCTGCGCGGTGCCCGCCTTCAGCCGGGTGGAGCCGGTGAGGAACTCCGGGCCGGTGAGGACCTCGATGCCGTGGTCGGCCGCGGCAGCCAGCGTGGAGCCCGGGTTGCAGGACAGTCCGACGGTCAGCGCGCCCAGCGCGCGGGCGTGCTCCACGGCGCCGACGGCGTACGGGGTGCGGCCGGAGGCGGAGACCCCGACCACGGTGTCGTCCGGGCCGATCCCGAGGGCGTCCAGGTCGGCGGCGGCCAGTTCCCCGCTGTCCTCGGCGCCCTCGACCGCGTCCACGATCGCCGTGGGCCCGCCCGCGATGAGCCCGCTGACCTGGCCCGGCGCGGTGTTGAAGGTCGGCGGGCACTCGCTGGCGTCGAGCACGCCGAGCCGTCCCGCGGTGCCCGCGCCCGCGTAGACCAGGCGGCCGCCGCGGGCCATGCGCGCGGCGATGCCGTCGACGGCGGCGGCGATGACGGGCAGTTGCTCGGCGACGGCGGCCGCCACGGTGCCGTCCTCGGCGTTCATCAGCCGGGCGATGTCGAGCGTCGGGAGCCGGTCGACCTCGGCGAGCTCGGCACGGAAGGCCTCGGTTCCGAGGTGGTCCAGCTCGCGACGGAGCTCGGCGTGCGTCATTGCGGGTGGTTCCTTCGCGGGCTGTGGCGGTGGGCGAGGGCTTCGTACGAGGCGGACAGGGCCGGGGCCGCGGTGTCGTACGTGCGCTGGGCGACCCCGACGAACAGGCAGTCCACCACCAGCAGCTGGCTGGTGCGGCTGGCCATGGCGGCCGGGCGCAGTTCGCTCTCCCGGCCGCTGGAGGTGAGCAGCACGTGGTCGGCGTACTGGGTGACGGTGCCGTCCGCCCGGCCGGTCACGGCGATGGTGGTGGCGCCCCGGTCGAAGGCGGCGCGCAGCGGCTCGACCACGTCGTGGGTGTGGCCGGAGTGCGTGATGGCCACGGCGACGTCGCCCTGGCGCAGCTGGACCGCGTTGGTGAGGGTGAGGTGCGGGTCCCCCAGGGCGTGCGCCACCAGGCCTATCCGCAGCAGCTTCTGCACCAGGTCCTGGGCGACCAGGCTGGACGCCCCGATCCCGTAGACGTCGATGCGGCGGGCGGCGGCCAGCGCGGCCACGGCCGCCTCCAGCTGGGCCACGTCCAGCTGGGCGGCGGTGTCGGCCAGGCACCGCTGCTCGTCCAGCGCGAGTTTGGCGACCACGTCGGCCAGCGGGTCGTCCACCGCGATGTCCGGGGTGACGGCGGGCGGTGCCCCAGCCTCCACGCGGGCGGCCAGCGCGGCCAGCGCGAGCCGCAGGTCCCGGTACCCGGGGTAGCCCAGCACGCGCGCGGTGCGCACCACGGTGGCCTCGCTCGTCCCCGTACGGGCCGCAAGCGCCGTCACGGTCAGCCGGGAGCAGCCCGCCGGGTCCGCGGCCACGGCCTCCGCGACCCGCTGCATCGACCGGGTCATGGACGGGGCCATGGTCCTGACCTTGGCGGCCAGCCCGCCGGTGTTGAAGGTTTCCTTCATCTTCTCGGCCACGGACGAAAGCTATTTTCACCTCCTGACGGCGTCAAGGACGCCTGCGCGGCGGTTGGTCCACAATGGGGGTCATGGATCCTGACGCACCCGGTTCCTCCGCCGGCCTGGAGGCGGCCCTGCACAGCGCCCGCGCGCTCGTCCTCGCCGACCTGACCGCGACCGGCGTCGCCGACGCACACATCGTCTCGCTCGTCGAGGACGCCGTCTCCCAGCGCCGCTGGTGGGTGGAGCAGTGGCCCGACGGCGCCGCGTTCGTCGCGGGGCTGGTCGCCCAGGACGTCAAGGACGCCCTGCTCGAACGCATGGGCCGCTGGCCGCTCTGCCCTCGCTGCGCCGACCCGCACGCCCTCGACGTGGAGCCCGAACTCGGCCCCGACCCGCACTGGGTGTGCGAATCGCTCGGCGAGGCCGTCGCCCCCGTGGGCGGCCTGTCCGCGACCCTCGGCGGGCCCCGCTGACGTGACCGTCTACATCGACCCGCCGACCTGGCCGGGCCACGGCCGCATGTGGTCCCACATGGTGAGCGACACCTCGTACGAGGAGCTCCACGCCTTCGCCGCCGCCATCGGCGCCCCCCGCCGCGCCTTCGACGCCGACCACTACGACGTCCCCAGCGAGCGCTACGCCTCGGCCGTCGCCGCGGGCGCCGTCGAGGTCGGCAGCAAGGAACTGCTGCGCCACCTCACCGAGGCCGGCCTGCGCCGCCCCAAGCGCAGGTCCCCCCAGGGTGAGGCCGGCAGGACCTAGGCGGTGTCGTCAAATGGGCGCCGGCCGCCCGCAGGGCGGGCTCGGCGGCGTCTGGTGCGGTGCATCGCAAGGCGGAGAGTCGTCCTCGTAGTGGGTTACTCGGACGAATCGACAACGCAGCGTGGGGGCACCCCCGGCCGAAGGCTGGGGGAGTGCCGTACCAGGCGTCGCCGAGCAGGCGGGCATTTGACGACACGGCCTAGGTGCATCGACCCGGCGGCGCTCACAGCGGCTCGCCCTCCAGCCGGCCGGCGGGGAGCCGGCGCCCGCACATCGCCAGGGCCAGGTCCTCGCCGGTGCCCCGCAGTTCCGGGCCGGAACCGTACGACCAGTCCTGGTCGGTGGCCCGCAGCAGCCGGCCCTCGACGGCGACGCCGAAGTGCGCGTGCCCACCGCCCGCGGTGAGGTCGTCAAGGAGGATGCCGAGGGTCTCCCCCGGGACGCGGCGCCCAGTGCCGAGCGGCACGGTGATGTCCAGCCCGTGGATCACCACGTGGTTGAGCGCGCCGTGGGCACCGCCGCCCGGGGGCTGCCACCGCCCCATCACCTCGGAGCGCAGACAGCCGACCAGTTCCCCGGTGGGCAGTGCGCCGTCCCGCTCGGCGACGGCGTCGGACAGCCGGGTGAAGTCGAAGCCGTGCTCGGCGAGGAGCGCCATGAACGCCTCCTGCGAGTAGCGCGCCGCCATCGTCATGTGCGCCACGACCTCGCGCACCCGCCAGCCCTCGCAGAGCGAGGGGGTGTCCCACCACGCGGCGGGGGCCCCGTCGAGCAGGTCGGCCAGGTCCCTGAACTCGGCCGCGACGGCGGCCTGCACCTGCGTGTCGTCGGTCATCGCTGTCGTACCCCTTCGTCGCGTGCCGCGGGCGGCTCCCCGCACGGAACAAGACCGCCCGCGCGCACCGGAGTCATCGGTTCGCGCCGCAGTCATCGACGGGCGTCGTCCACGTCGCCGGGGGCGAGCAGTTCCAGCTCGGTGGTGAGGTTGCGCCGGGCGGTGGCCTCCCAGCGCCCGTACGCCTCCGGCGTGTGGAAGAGCCGGGGCAGCCGCAGGAGCTGGCGCAGGACGTCGGCGCGGCCGGCGCGGAAGGCGTCGTCGGGGACGAAGCCGTACTCCTCGCGAACGGCGGCCGCGTACTCGGCGTAGGCGGTGGGGTCGCCGGCGAGGACGGCCAGGTCGGCGTCGCTGAGGACCTCGCCGTCCCGGTCGCCCTCGGCGGGATGGTGGGTGACGGTGAGCCGGACCAGGCGGGCGACCTCGGCGGTGATCGCGTCCGGGACCCCGGCCTCGGGGAGCGCGCGTTCGGCGAGCCGGGCGCTGCGCTCCTCGTTCTCCGAGCGGTCGGGCCGGTAGACGGCGTCGTGGAACCAGGCGGCGAGCAGCACGGCGTCCGGGTCCTCGGCGTGCCCGGCGAGGGCCTCGACGTGGTCGAGGACGGCGGTGAGGTGGGTGGTGGTGTGGTAGCGGCGGTGCGGCTCGGCCCAGCGGGCGATCAGGTCCTTGCCGTACGGCACCGGGTCGACGGACTCCGTCTGGCAGCGGCGCAGCAGGTCGCACCAGCGGGCGAGGAGGGCGGAGCCGGTTTCGGGTGCGGTGTCAGCCATGAAGGTCATTGTGCGGTACGGGGGGTCGCGGGCACCTGCGGGCATGTGACACCCTAGAGATATGTCTAGACCAATTTTCGAAGTGATCGCGCTCGACGCCGACGACGCCCTCGCGGCCCGGACGGGCGGCGCGGACCGCCTCGAACTGGTCACGGACATGGCCGCGGACGGCCTGACGCCGTCCCGGGAGACCTTCGCCGCCGTCCGGGCCGCGGTGGACATCCCGGTCCGGGTGATGCTGCGGGCCCGCGCCGACTTCGCCGTGGGCGGCACCCGCGAGACGGACGCGCTCTGCGCCGCCGCCGCGGCGCTGCGCGGCGAGGGCGCCGACGAGTTCGTGCTCGGGTTCCTCGACGCGTCGGGCGCGCCGGACCTGGCCGCCGTGCGCCTGCTGGTCGACGCGATCGGTTCCGGTGCCCGCTGGACCTTCCACCGTGCCATCGACCACTCCGCCGACCGGGAGGGCGTGCGCTCGGCGGTGCGCGGGCTGCCCGGGCTGGACACCTTCCTCACGGCGGGCTCCGCGCGCGGGGTGGACGCCGGGCTCGGCCATCTGCTGGCGGAGGCGGGCCGTCCCGGCGAGCCCCAGCTCATGGTGGGCGGCGGGCTCCGCGCGGAGCACCTGCCGCGGCTGCTCGCGGGCGGCATCGACGCCTTCCACGTCGGGGGCGCGGTCCGCCCCGGCGGCTGGGCCGGGCCGGTCGACGCCGAGGCGGTGCGCACCTGGCGCGATCTGCTCGACGCACCGGTCGCCGTCCCGTGACCGGGCGGCAGCCGGAAACGCCCGAGGGCGGTACCCCGCGTGGGGTACCGCCCTCGGTCTTCTGCCGTGGTGCGGAGTCCTGATCCCGGAGGATCAGAAGTCCATGTCACCGCCGGGCATGCCGCCGCCGGCCGGCGCAGCGGCCTTCTCCGGCTTGTCGGCGATGACGGCCTCGGTGGTGAGGAAGAGCGCGGCGATGGAGGCCGCGTTCTGCAGCGCGGAGCGCGTGACCTTGGCGGGGTCGATGATGCCCTCGCCGATCAGGTCGACGTACTCGCCCGTGGCGGCGTTGAGGCCGTGGCCCGGGGTCAGGTTGCGCACCTTCTCCACCACGACGCCACCCTCGAGGCCGGCGTTGACGGCGATCTGCTTCAGCGGGGCCTCCAGGGCCAGCTTCACGATCGCGGCACCGGTGGCCTCGTCGCCGTCGAGCTCGAGCTTCTCGAAGACGTTGGACGCCTGGAGCAGGGCCACGCCACCACCGGCGACGATGCCCTCCTCGACGGCGGCCTTGGCGTTGCGCACCGCGTCCTCGATGCGGTGCTTGCGCTCCTTGAGCTCGACCTCGGTGGCGGCACCGGCCTTGATGACGGCCACGCCGCCGGCCAGCTTCGCCAGACGCTCCTGGAGCTTCTCGCGGTCGTAGTCCGAGTCGCTGTTCTCGATCTCGGCACGGATCTGGTTGACGCGGCCCTGGATCTGGTCCTGGTCGCCGGCGCCGTCCACGATCGTGGTCTCGTCCTTGGTGACGACGACCTTGCGGGCGCGGCCGAGCAGGTCGAGACCGGCGTTCTCCAGCTTGAGGCCGACCTCCTCGGAGATGACGGTGCCACCGGTGAGGATGGCGATGTCACCGAGCATGGCCTTGCGGCGGTCGCCGAAGCCCGGGGCCTTGACCGCGACGGACTTGAAGGTGCCGCGGATCTTGTTGACGACCAGGGTCGACAGCGCCTCGCCGTCGACGTCCTCGGCGATGATCAGCAGCGGCTTGCCGGACTGCATGACCTTCTCCAGCAGCGGGAGCAGGTCCTTGACCGAGGAGATCTTGGAGTTGACGATCAGGATGTACGGGTCGTCGAAGGACGTCTCCATACGCTCCAGGTCGGTGGCGAAGTACGCCGAGATGTAGCCCTTGTCGAAGCGCATGCCCTCGGTGAGCTCCAGCTCCAGACCAAAGGTCTGGGACTCCTCGACGGTGATGACGCCTTCCTTGCCGACCTTGTCCATCGCCTCGGCGATGAGCTCGCCGATCTGCGGGTCGGCGGCGGAGATGGAGGCGGTGGAGGCGATCTGCTCCTTGGTCTCCACGTCCTTCGCCTGCTCCAGCAGGGCGGCGGAGACGGCCTCGACGGCCTTCTCGATGCCGCGCTTGAGCGCCATCGGGTTGGCGCCGGCGGCGACGTTGCGCAGGCCCTCGCGGACCAGCGCCTGGGCGAGGACGGTCGCGGTCGTCGTGCCGTCACCGGCGACGTCGTCCGTCTTCTTCGCGACCTCCTTGACCAGCTCGGCGCCGATCTTCTCGTACGGGTCCTCGAGCTCGATCTCCTTGGCGATGGACACACCATCGTTGGTGATCGTGGGGGCGCCCCACTTCTTCTCGAGGACGACGTTGCGGCCCTTGGGGCCAAGGGTGACCTTGACGGCGTCGGCGAGCTGGTTCATCCCGCGCTCGAGACCGCGCCGTGCCTCCTCGTCGAACGCGATGATCTTGGCCATGTGAAGTGGTCCTCCCGGACTTGGGGTCCCCCCGCGGCACAGGGCTGCGGGGAAGGATTACTCCAGGACCGTGCCGGCGCCCGCGACGGACGGCCTGCCCTCCCGCCGGTTCCTTTACGACGGTCGAGCGGGCCTCACCCACTCGGTCCTTTGTCACTCTCAACGTCAGAGTGCTAACGCCAATGATTAGCACTCGCCCCAGGAGAGTGCAAGCCGCTTGGCCGGGGTCGTGGACAACCTGCAGGTCGGGTCCGCGGCCGCCCCGGGCAGCACGAAGGCCCGCCCCCGTGCGGGGGCGGGCCTCGACGCGTACGTTTGAGCGGCCGTACGCGAAAGTGCTCCGTGGCCGATGCGCGGCGCGTCAGCCGGCTGCGAGACGGACCATGTCCGCCTGCGGCCCCTTCTGGCCCTGCGAGATCTCGAACTCGACCCGCTGACCTTCCTCGAGGGTGCGGTAGCCGTCCATCTGGATCGCGCTGTAGTGCACGAAGACGTCCGCACCACCGTCGACCGCGATGAAGCCGTAGCCCTTCTCCGCGTTGAACCACTTGACGGTGCCCTGAGCCATTCCTAACTCCCCTATTGCTGGCCCTTCGCAGACCCGCACCTCGCGGACCCGGGTCAGACCTCACCCCCTACAGCCAAGGGGGCGTGCGCCGGAACGCGTCGACCGCGGCTGAATGTATCTGCCCGGACGCTGTCTGCAACAGGTCAATCGGACGAGAATTCCGGGCACAGAGAATCGGAAAAAGAGCCTGATCGGCGAATAATCCAGGGCAACTCGGACCGGACATAAGCGGCCAACGCGACAAACGCGACGTGAATTTGGCGATAAATCGTCGACAAGGCCACCCCGGGGAAGAGGGGTTGCGCAGAGCGTTGCAGGGAGTTGCGAGCCGTCGAGGGCAACTGTACAGGCCTTCAACTACCGCTCCGCACACAGGGGGTGCCGGGTGGTCCCCGGCACCCCCTGTCGCCCGCGGGCCGTGCGGCTCAGCAGCCTCCGGCGACCGCCGGGATGATCGAGACGGACGCGCCCTCGCCCACCGTGGTCTGCAGACCCTCGGAGAAGCGGACGTCGTCGTCGTTGACGTAGACGTTCACGAAACGGCGCAGCTTGCCCGTGTCGTCCAGGACCCGCGCGGAGATGCCGGGGTGGCTCTGCTCCAGCGAGTCGATGACCTCGGCCAGGGTGCCGCCCTCGGCGGGGACCTCGGCACGGCCGCCGGTGTAGGTGCGGAGGATGGTCGGGATGCGGACGGTAGCGCTCATGATGCTGGGTTCACCTTCAGTCTGGGTCGGCCGGTGCGGTCGGGGTCAGCCCGCCAGGCCGGCGGCGCGGAACGCGTCGAGGCTCGGGCGGATGGTGGCCGTGGGGCGGGAGGTCGGTGCGACGGCGTCCAGCGTCTTGAGGCCGTCGCCGGTGTTGAGGACGACGGTCTCACCGGCCGGGTCGAGCTGCCCGTTCTCGATGAGCTTGCGCAGCACGCCGACCGTCACGCCGCCGGCCGTCTCGGCGAAGATCCCCTCGGTCCGGGCGAGCAGCTTGATGGCGTCCACCACCTGCTCGTCGGTGACGTCCTCGACGGCGCCGCCCGTACGGCGGGCGATGTCCAGCACGTACGGGCCGTCGGCCGGGTTGCCGATGGCCAGCGACTTGGCGATCGTGTTCGGCTTCTGCGGGCGCACCACGTCGTGGCCGGCCTTGAAGGCGGTCGAGACCGGGGAGCAGCCCTCGGCCTGCGCCCCGTAGATGCGGTAGGGCTTCTCCGCCACCAGGCCGAGCTTGATCAGCTCCCGCAGCCCCTTGTCGATCTTCGTCAGCTGCGAGCCCGAGGCGATCGGGATGACGATGTTGTCCGGCAGGCGCCAGCCCAGCTGCTCGCAGATCTCGTACGCGAGCGTCTTGGAGCCCTCGCCGTAGTAGGGGCGCAAGTTGACGTTGACGAAGCCCCAGCCCTCGCCGATCGGGTCGCCGATCAGCTCGCTGCAGAAGCGGTTGACGTCGTCGTAGGTGCCCTCGATGCCGACCAGCTCGCCGCCGTAGACCGCGGCCATGACGACCTTGCCCTCCTCCAGGTCGTGCGGGATGAACACGCACGAGCGGAAGCCGGCCCGGGCGGCCGCGGCGCCCACGGCGCCGGCCAGGTTGCCGGTGGAGGAGCAGGACAGGGTGGTGAGGCCGAAGGTGCGGGCGGCCTCCAGGGCGATGGCGACGACCCGGTCCTTGAAGGAGTGGGTCGGGTTGCCGGAGTCGTCCTTGATGTGCAGGCCGCCGGTGACGCCCAGTTCGCGGGCGAGGTTGTCCGCCTTGACCAGCTTGGTGAAGCCCGGGTTGAGGTTGGGCTTGGAGGCCACGTCCGCGGGGACGGGCAGCAGCGGCGCGTAGCGCCAGATGTTGTCCGGCCCGGACTCGATCCGCTTGCGGAGGGTCTCGGGGTCGCCGCCCGGGAGGTCGTACGCCACTTCGAGCGGCCCGAAACAGACCTCGCAGGCGAAGATGGGTTCCAGCGGGAAACGCTCACCGCACTCGCGGCAGGAGAGCGCGGACGCGGGGCCGAAGGCGGAATCGGTGGACGCGGGTGCAACGGTCTGCGCAGCCATGTCAGGCGAGGCCCTTTCTCCTCATCTTCCTCACGGCGCATTTCGCCGCGAGACGGAATTGGCACCTTCCCCACCTGGACCTCGCGGTCGGCGGGAGGGTTGCCGGGGCTTCAACGGGCCGTTCCCTCTGCCCCTCTGGATGAGCGGTATGGCACCGGGCGCAGGGCCCGGGCGTTTGTCGGACGGGGCGCGATCACCGCGGACATACGATGGTCATGCCTCGTGTTCAAGACTGTAACCGACGACCTCGAACCTGGTCATGGGCCGTCCGTCCTGCGAGACGGGCAGAAACGGAGCAACCCGGTGCTCGACGAGGTGGCCGGCTGGCTGCAGCGGCGGTCCTGGACCGCCGACCACAGGCCCCTGCCGCAACTGCTCGCCGCCAAGCGCGCCGCGGGCGCGCGCGGCACGGTCAGCGTCGTGCTGCCCGCCCTCGACGAGGAGGCCACGGTCGGGGCGATCGTCGGGACGATCCGCCGCGAGCTGATGAGCGAGGCGGTGCCGCTGGTCGACGAACTCGTCGTGCTGGACTCCGGGTCGACCGACCGCACGGCCGAGGTCGCCGCGGCCGCGGGCGCGGTCGTCGTCCACCGGGACGAGGTGCTCCCGCGGCTGCCCGCGCTGCCCGGCAAGGGCGAGGTCCTGTGGCGCTCGCTGCTCGTGACGCGCGGGGAGATCGTCTGCTTCGTCGACTCCGACCTGCGCGAGTTCGACGCGCGGTTCGTGTCGGGGATCGTCGGGCCGCTGCTCACGGACCCGGACGTGCAGCTGGTCAAGGCGATGTACGACCGGCCCCTGGAGACCGGCGGCACGGTGGTCCCGGCCGGCGGGGGCCGGGTGACGGAGCTGGTCGCGCGGCCGCTGCTCAACCTGCACTGGCCGCAGCTGGCGGGTTTCGTCCAGCCGCTGGGCGGCGAGTACGCGGCGCGCCGCTCGCTGCTGGAGCGGCTGCCGTTCCCCGTCGGGTACGGGGTCGAGCTCGGGCTGCTGGTGGACGCGCTCAACACGGTCGGGCTCGACGCGCTGGCCCAGGTCGACGTGGGGGTCCGGCACCACCGGCACCAGGACGGCCAGGCACTGGGCCGCATGGCCGCGGCGATCTACCGGACGGCGCAGATCCGCTTGGCCCGGGGCCATCTCGTGCGGCCCGTCCTCACGCAGTTCGACCGCTCCCCGGACGGCGGTTTCGAGCCCCGCGTCCACGAGGTCGCGACGGATGAGCGTCCCCCGATGCGGACGGTCCCCGAATACGCCCACCGCGCGGTGGCGTGACGTTGTAAGCCGGTTGCGGGCAGTCGTCCCCGCTCGGCGGGACGGGTGGGCGCACCCCACCCGCCGGCGTGCACACGCCGACGCAACCCGCGGTACCGCACAGGTGCGGCGCCGTGGCCAGGTTGTGCCCACCCTCCCCCAGCTCCGCTGGGGGTGCCCCCACGCCTGGCGGCGGACCGCCTGCCCACAACCTGGCTGGAACCCCCGGCTGGGCTAGCTCGTACGTTTGCGGTCGGGGATGCGTGGCTAGGCTGGCCGCATGGTCGCATCGCATGCCGCGCGCGTACTGGTCGCGTCCAACCGCGGCCCCGTGTCGTACAGCCTCCGCGAGGACGGCACGCTCACCGCCCGCCGCGGCGGCGGCGGACTCGTGTCGGGCCTGAGCGCGATCGGGCCGGACGCGGACGCCGTCTGGGTCTGCGCGGCGCTCGGCGAGGGGGACCGGGCCGCCGTCCTGCGCAGTTCCGGGGGCACGGGCCGGCTGCCCACCGCCGACACCGGCGGCCAGCACGTACGGATGCTGGACATCCCGGCGGACACCTTCGCGTCGGCCTACAACGGCATCGCCAACTCGGTGCTGTGGTTCATCCACCACATGCTGTTCCAGACCCCGCTGGAACCCGTCTTCGACGAGGACTTCCGCGAGCAGTGGGCGGCGTACGTGGCGTACAACGCCGCCTTCGCCGACGCGCTGGCCGAGGAGGCGGGCCAGGGCGCGGCCGTCCTGGTGCAGGACTACCACCTGGCGCTGGTGCCGCAGCTGCTCCGCTCGCGCCGCCCCGACCTGCGCATCGGCCACTTCTCGCACACCCCGTGGGCCCCGCCGGACTACTTCCGCCTGCTGCCCGACGACGTCGCCGCGGAGGTGCTGAGCGGCATCCTCGGCGCCGACCGGGCCGGCTTCCTGACCCGGCGCTGGGCGGACGCCTTCGCCGCGTGCTGCGCCGACGTGCTGGGCGCCTCCGTCATCCGTGACGAGGGCAGCCTCACGATCACCCACAAGGGCCGCACCACGCGGATCGGGGTGCACGGCCTCGGCGCGGACGCCGACTTCCTGCGGGAGCGGGCGCACCAGCCGGACGTGGACGAGCGCCTGGCGTCGCTGCAGGAGGCCGTGGGCGGTCCGGACCGCAAGGTCATCGTGCGCGTGGACCGCACCGAGCTGTCGAAGAACATCATCCGCGGCCTGCTCGCGTACGCGCAGCTGCTGCGCGACCACCCCGAATGGCAGGGGCGCGTGGTGCACATCGCCTTCGCCTACCCCTCCCGTCACGACCTGGCCGTCTACCGGGAGTACACGGACGAGGTCTCCGACCTGGCCGAGGAGATCAACGAGGAGTTCGCCACGCCGGGCTGGCAGCCGGTGGTCCTGCACGTCAAGGACGACTTCGCGCGCTCCCTGGCCGCCTACCGCCTGGCGGACGTCGCGCTGGTCAACCCGATCCGCGACGGCATGAACCTGGTGGCCAAGGAGATCCCGGTCGTCTCGGACGACGGCGTGGCGCTGGTGCTCTCCCGCGAGGCGGGGGCGTACGAGGAGCTGGCCGACGACGCGTTCGTGGTCAACCCGTACGACATCCGGGCCACGGCCAACGCCCTCCACCAGGCGCTGTCCGTCTCGCACGGCGAACGGGCCGAGGCCACCAAGCGACTCACGGCGGCCTCGACGGCGCTCCCCCCGCAGCAGTGGTTCCTGGACCAGCTGCGGGCGCTGGGCTAGGAACGTGAGCGCGCCCGCCGGCTGATCCCCAGCCGGATGCGTCCGGCGGTCGTGCCCAGGGCGAGGTAGGTCTCCACCTCCGGCAGCGGCGCGCGGCGGGCGAGCGGGTCCAGCCCCACGACGAGCGCGACCGGTCCGCCGCCCGCGACGAAGGCGGACCACCGGTCCCCGGCCGCGACCTCCAGCAGCGGGCCGCCGTCCGGGCCGCGCACCGTGGCCCGCCCGGGACGCGGGACGGCGATCCGCTCACCGAGCTCCGGCAGCCGCCGCCCGGGCTCGGCGAGCCCGAGGAGCGCGGCGAGTTCCGCCGTCCCGCTCCCGTGCGGATGCGCCAGCAGCAGGAACGCCACCGGCCCGAACGCCGTGTCGTCCAGCCAGGTCCACGAGGCGGGCCTCACCGCAGCACCACCCACACCTGCTTGCCGTCGGGGGTCGGCCGCACGCCCCACCGGTGCGCCGCCGCCGCGATCAGGTGCAGGCCGCGCCCGCGTTCGGCCGCCCAGTCCGGCGGCCCGGGGGCCGGGACCGGCAGGACGGGGGAGCGGTCGCTGACCGTGGCCCGCACGCCGTCCGCGGCCAGGTCGTCCAGGGTCAGCTCGCACTCGGGGGATCCCGCGTGCCGGTGCACGTTGGCGAGTATCTCCGTGACGCACAGCGCGGCGGCGGACGCCAGGTCCTCGCGCCCCCAGGCGCGGAGCTGTTCGCGTACGGCCCGGCGGACCTCGGCGATGCGGGCGGGCTCGGCGACGACGCGCATCGCCGCCGCGGGTGGAGATTCCTGCGTCATGGGTCCAACGGTTCCGTGCCGTGGCTAGCCTGACCAGGGCGGACCTGACCCCGGATCAGTTGTGTCGGGACCGGTCCGCGGCTGTGTACGGCGTGTGTACCGGGGAGGTGGTGCCGTGTCCGCGAAGGGCGAGGGCTCGGCCAGCATGCGGATGTTCGGTTCCGTGGCACGGTCCCTGCGGGAGGCCCGTGGGGTGTCGACCGACGAACTGGCCGCGCACGTCGGCTATTCGAAGTCGCTGGTGGTCAAGATCGAGCGCGGCGAGCGGATGCCGCCGCCGGCGTTCGTGGAGCGGGCGGGAACCCTGCTGGACGACGGCGGCGGGGTGCTGCGGTCCGCGGCGCGTCATCTCGAACGGGCCGAGTTCCCCTCCTGGTTCGAGGAGTACGCGGAGCTGGAGCGCGCGGTGGTGAGCCTCTACACCTACGACACGCACGTCATCAACGGCCTTCTGCAGACCGAGGAGTACGCCCGCGTGGTGCTCGGCGCCTACTGTCCGACCCTGGAGACGGAGGAGGTCGAGCGCCGGGTGCGGGCCCGGCTGGCCCGGCAGGCGCTGCTGACCCGTGCCCCCGCGCCGCAGCTCGCCTTCGTCATCGAGGAGTGGGTGCTGCGGCGTCCGGTCGGCGGACGGGCGGTGCACCGGCGCCAGTTGGAACGGCTGGTGGAGG
The DNA here is from genome assembly GCF_040613835.1 of Streptomyces sp. NPDC006207. NCBI lineage: Bacteria > Bacillati > Actinomycetota > Actinomycetes > Kitasatosporales > Streptomycetaceae > Streptomyces > Streptomyces sp. NPDC006207. The sequence continues at coordinate 208,741 of NZ_JBEXSX010000002.1, forward strand.
CCGCGGCGCTGCGCCACGTCACGGTCCAGGTGATGCCGCTCTCCCATGAGGCCCACGCGGGCTTCGACGGACCGATGCACCTGCTGGAGACCCACGATCTGCGGCTGCTCGCCTATCTCGAAGTCCAGGGCCGCAGCGTGCTGGCGGACGGCCGGGACGAGGTCAGCAAACTCCACCAGCGCTATGCGATGATCCGCTCACAGGCCCTCAGCGTGGGGGACTCCGCCAGAGTGATCGAGCAGATTGCGGGGGAGCTATGACGTCCCAACTCGCCTGGTTCACGAGCAGTTACAGCGGCAGCGAGGGCGGTGCCTGCGTCGAGGTGGCCTACGCCCCGGGCGCCGTGCACGTACGGGACTCCAAGGACCCCGCCGGACCCGCGCTCGCCTTCACCGGCGAGGCGTGGACGGCGTTCGTCTCCTTCGTCGCCGACAACACCGGGACACCGGTAGAGTAATCGGCCGATCACCCTTTGTGCCCAGCGCATGAAGCGGCCCCCAGTGGTGCGCCAACACCGGCCGGGGGCCTACACCTACGAGGCTTGATCCGAAGGAGCCCCGCAAATGATCCGCCATGCTATCCCGCCGACCCGTTTCTTCTCCCAGACGCCGAACGACCTCATCCGCCATCCGCGCCTGAACGGCACCGCCGTACGGCTGCTGCAGTGGGCGCTCTCCCTGCCGGAGGGGTCCCGGGAGACCCTGCAGTCCATCGGCGAGAAGATGCCCGAGGGGCGCATCGCCCTGCGTCGGGCCCGGCAGCAGCTGGAGGCGGAGGGCTATGTGCACACCCGCCGCACGCAGAGCCGCGAGACCGGCCGCTGGACCACCCAGGTGCTCGTCGCCAACGTGCCGCTGCGCGACCCCGCGGAGATCGAGGCGGCCTTCGCGGCGCCGAGCGGCAGCCTCCCGACCGCCGGTGCGCCGTCCGTACGGGCCGTCGGCGCATCCCCCAAGGGGGAGAACAGGGAGGAGGAGAACACCTCCCACCCCGGACCCCCCGCCGACGAGCCGCTGGTCGCCCGCGCGGCGGCCGCGCTGCACCGCCTCGGGCGGCGGGAGGCCAGGCTCGCCCTGGGCGTCGCCGAGGCGGCCCGGCTGGCCCCGCTCGCCGCCCGCTGGCTGACACACGGCGCGAGCGAGCTGGAGCTGGGCACCGCCCTGTCCTCCGGGCTGCCGCCCGCCGTGCACTCCCCCGCCGGCTTCATCGCCCGGCGCCTGCGCGACAAGCTCCCCGCACCGCGCCCCGCCCGCGACCCCGCCGCCCCTGCGGCCCCGCTCCCCGAATGCCCCGGCTGCGGCGACCCGCTGCCCCCTGGCCGTACCGGCCCCTGCCCGCCCTGCTCCACCGCCGCCCCCGCATCCGACGCCCCGTCGGGTGCTCCGCGCGGCGCCTCGCTGGTCCGCGCGGGCATCGTGCGGCAGCGGCCACACGTGAAGCCCCGGGCGGTCACCGGCGTCATCTGAGGCCCGTTCCTGCATGCTGACCGAGCATCGCACCGCCGCTCCGTCAGATCGTCGAGCGGGCACCGTTCATCCTCTTTGGTCACCCAAAGTGCGGAACACCTCGCACAAGGTGACGATGAGCGCAATCGCTTCGACCCGGAGCGAGCTCCTTCCGTCATCTTCGAAGGCAGAGAGATGAACATACGAGCGAAGAAGACCATGTCCGGTCGACCCCGTCATAAGGTGCTTTGGGGTGTCGCCGGAGCCATGACGGTCGCCGCAGCGGTCGTCACGACCACCGCATTCGCCGGTCCCACCCACGCCTCCGCCACCGCGCGCACCGCCGCGGTCGCCGACGACGCCGCCTCGAACCCCGTCCAGGGCGGCGGCAACCGGGACAACTTCGGGCGGCTGAGGACCGCCGAGTTCCTGGGTGTCCTCTCCACCGTGCCCTCGGGCGCCACGCAGACCGTCTCGGCGCGCTGCCCCTCGCGCACCGAGGTCACCGGCGGCGGCTTCGTCCTCAGCAACAGCGACCTGAGCGTGCTGACGAGCCAGCGGTCCGGCAACGGCTGGACGGTCACCGTCCGGAACAGGAACGGCATGACCACCCCCATCCCCACCGCCCGCGCCGTCGTGGAGTGCGCAGCGATCGTCCGCGACAACAACAACTGGTGACCCGACCCCCTACATGTGCCACCGCCCCGGCCCCCGTCGCACAGGAACGGGGGACCGGGGCGGGCCGTGCGCGACCGGGCGCGACCGGGCGTCAGGAGCGCTTGCCCGCCGACTCCGCGGCGGAGAGGACCGCAACGCCGAGGACGAGCAGGAGGACGCACACGTAGATCTCGTAACCGTCCAGGAAGCCGATCCGGTGGGTCAGCGCCCACAGACGGAACCAGCCGCCGGTGAGCTCGTAGGCGATGCCGCCGATGCCCTGGGAGAGCAGCACGAAGCCGAGGAAGCCGAGGAAACCCTTCATGCCACGAGGCTAGGGAGCACGCGCCCGCGCGGGCTGTCGGCGAAAGTCGCCGATCACGCGCGGGCTGTCGTCCGAAAGTCTCGACTTGGGGCGCGGGGGTGGTGCCGGCGCCCCGGGACCGTACATTCGGGAACATGCGACGCGTACGGCAGGGGGTCGTCGCCGACATCGCGGTCTTCCTCGGTGCGGCGGCCTTCTCCGTGCTGTCCGTGGACGGGGTGGGTGCCCCGGTCGGGGCCGTCGAGCAGGCGGTCAGCGCGGCCGCGTGCGCGGCGCTCTTCCTGCGGCGGCGGTGGCCGGTGCAGCTGGCGGTGGTGCTGCTGGTGACCGGGTGGTTCGCGCACCTGGTCGGCGGCCCGACCGCGGTGGCGGTCTTCACCGCGGCGGCGCACCGGCCGCTGCGCACGACGGCCTGGGTGGCGGCCCTGGCGTTCGCTCCGCTGCCGCTGTTCGTGGCGCGGGGGCCCGACCCGGACCTGCCGGAGACCGGCTCGGCGACGACCTTCTTCGTGATCATGGCGGGCTCGATTGGCTGGGGGCTCTACGTGCGCTCCCGGCGCCAGTTGCTGGCCTCGTACGCCGAGCGCGGACGGCGGCAGGCGCGCGAGGAGATCGCCCGGGAGATGCACGACGTGCTGGCGCACCGGCTGTCGCTGCTGAGCGTCCACGCGGGAGCGCTGGAGTTCCACCCGGGGGCGTCCCCCGCGGAGATCGAGCGGGCCGCCGGGGTGATCCGGGAGAGCGCGCACCAGGCGCTGGACGACCTGCGCGGCATCATCGGCGTCCTGCGCGAGCCGGACGGTTCCGGTGCGGCGGACGGCGCGGGCGGACGGCCGCAGCCGACGCTGGCCGACCTGCCGCGGCTGGTCGAGGAGTCCCGGGACGCCGGGATGCGGATCGTGCTGGAAGCGGACGACGACGCCGTGGCGGCGGCGCCCGCCGCCTCGGGGCGCACGGCGTACCGGATCGTGCAGGAGGGGCTGACCAACGCACGCAAGCACGCCCCCGGCACGGAGGTGACCGTGCGGCTCGCCGGCGGTCCCGCCCGGGGGCTGACCGTCGAGGTCAGCAACCCGGTGCCGGCCGCGGCGGCCGTGGTGCCGGCCATCCCCGGCGCCGGGCAGGGGCTGATCGGGCTGACGGAGCGGGCCTCGCTCGCCGGGGGCGACCTGGAGCACGGCCGGGCCGGCGGGGACTTCCGGCTGCGCGCCTGGCTACCGTGGGCGGCGTGACGATGGTGCGGCTGCTGCTGGTGGACGACGACCCGCTGGTGCGGGCCGGGCTGCGGATGATGCTGGGCGGGGCGCCGGACGTCGAGGTCGTCGCCGAGGCGGCCGACGGCGGCGAGGTGGCGGCACTGGTCCAGGAGCACTCCCCCGACGTGGTGCTCATGGACATCCGCATGCCCGTCGTGGACGGCCTCGCGGCCACCGAGGCGCTGCGGGCGCGGCCGGGCGCGCCCGAGGTGATCGTGCTGACCACCTTCAACACCGACGAGCACGTGCTGCGGGCGCTGCGCGCGGGCGCGGCGGGCTTCGTCCTGAAGGACACGGCGCCGCGCGAGATCGTCGAGGCGGTACGGAAGGTGGCGGCCGGCGAACCGGTGCTGTCCCCGGCGGTGACACGGCAGTTGATCGCCCAGGTCGCCGAATCCGGCGCCGGAGGAAGGGGCGCGCGGGCCACCGCACGGCGCAGGCTCGCGTCGCTGGGCGAGCGGGAGCACGAGGTGGCCCTCGCCATCGGGGAGGGCCGGTCCAACGCGGACATCGCGGCCGGGCTCCACATGAGCGTGCCGACGGTGAAGACCCACGTCTCCCGCATCCTCGGCAAGCTCGGCCTGAACAACCGGGTCCAGATCGCCCTCCTCGTCCACGACGCGGACGCCACGGGCCGGGGCTGACCGGGCGGAGGCCCCCGGGCTGTCTAGGGTGCGGTCATCAGTACGCGCGCACCCGCGCACCTGCGCACCCGCACGGCCCGGCAGAGAGCGAGAGCCACCCCATGACCACCGGCACCTCCAGGACCGTCCTGATCACCGGCACCTCCTCAGGCATCGGCCTGGCCACCGCCGTGGCCGCCGCCCGTGCCGGCTGGAACGTCGTCGCGACCATGCGCGACCCCGGGAAGGCGGACGCCCTCCGCAAGGCCGCGGCCGGGGCGGGGGTCGCCGAACACGTCCACGTGAAGCGGCTGGACGTGACCGACGCCCGGCTGGTCGCCGCGGTGGTGGAGGACGTCGTCGTGGAGTCCGGCGGCCTGGACGCGGTGGTCAACAACGCCGGCGCCGGGCACGTCGGCACGATCGAGCTGGAGACGGTCGCGGACGTCCGCGCCACGATGGAGGTCAACTTCTTCGGCGTCGTCGAGGTCACCAAGGCCGCGATGCCCCACCTGCGCGCCTCCGGCGGGCGGCTGGTCACCGTCACCAGCGTGGGCGGCGTCGTGGGGCAGCCCTTCAACGAGGCCTACTGCGCCGCGAAGTTCGCGGTCGAGGGCTACATGGAGGCGCTCGCGCCCGTGGCGGCCGCGGTCGGGGTCACCGTGAGCGTCGTCGAACCGGGCGCGGTCGGCAGCGAGTTCGTCGCCAACCTCGGCATCGACATCCCCGCGTACGCGGCGGCCGCGGGCCCCTACCGGCCCGCGTTCACCCACTACCTCGACCGGACCACGCAGGCGTTCACGGCCGCCCAGACCATCGACGAGGCCGCGGCGCCCATCGTCGAGGTGCTCGGCGCCGAGCGGCCGCCCTTCCGCGTCCAGACCTCCCCGCGGGCCCGGGAGTTCACGGGCGTGAAGCTCGCGGACCTCGACGGGTCCGCGGTTCAGTCGCTGACCGGCGGCTGGCTCTCGGACCCGTCCTGACCGTCCCGCTCCTCCAGGGCGTCCGCGAGGGCGTCGACGAGCGCCACGACGCCCTCCGGGCCGTCCACGACGAGGTCGGCCCGGGCGGCCAGTTCGGCCACCTCCGCGCTGCCGCTGCACACCAGCACACCGGGCAGGCCGTCGGCACGCCGCTTCTCCACGGCCCCGAAGGCGGCCAGGTCGCCCAGGTCGTCACCGGCGTACAGCACGGGACCGGCGCCGACCTCCCGCAGGTAGTCGTTGAGGGCCACGCCCTTGTCCATGCCAGGCGGCCGCAGCTCCAGCACCATCCGGCCCGGCTCCACGATCAGCCCGTGCCGGTCCGCCAGATCGCGCAGCGGTCCGCTCAGCGCCTCGAACGCGGCCTGCGGATCCTCCGTGCGGCGCGTGTGGACGGCCACGGCGCGGCCCTTGTCCTCCACCCACGTGCCGTGCCACGCCCCGATCGCGTCCAGCACGCCCGGCAGTTCCGCGCGCACCGCGTTGACCCCGGGGTGCGCGCCGGGCGCCTTGACCTCGCCGGAACGGGCGTCCCACCGCTCGGCGCCGTAGTGGCCCAGCACGACCATGTGCTCCAGGGCCGGCACGCCGGCGAAGCCCCCGTACCGCACGGCCACGCCCGCGGGACGGCCCGTCACGACCACGACGGACCCGATCCGCGGCGCCAGCCGGGCCAGTGCGGCGGCCGCGCGGGGATGCGCCCGCGCGGCGTCCGGATCCGGCACGATCGGCGCCAGCGTCCCGTCGAAGTCCAGGGCCAGCACGGCCCTGCGGGGCTCCGCGAGCAGTGCGGCCAGGCCGTCCTTGCCCTCGGGCGTCGTGGGTACCGGCAGTTCGTCCCTGCGGCTGCGGCTCATGCCCCCGACCATACCGACCCCTGCGGGGGGCATGCCCGGCGTACGGAAGCATCCCGCTTCCGGCGGTGTTCTCCGCCCCCGCCCGCGGGTCCGCCGCGCCTGCGGCGGGCGGTCTCCCCATCCGAACCCCGGACAACCGGTCGCCGGCAGGGACGCCCATCTCACTGCCGGAAGGACGGGCGCGGACTGGTGGTGTCCGCCCCGGATCCACCGCGCCTGCGCGGCTCTCCCACCGCGCCGTCGCGCCCGCGGGCCCGCCGCGCCTGCGGCGGGCTGTCTCCCACTCACCCACTCGCCCGAACCCCGGACAACCAGTCGCCGGCGGGGACACCCATCTCACTGCCGGAAGGATGGGCGCGGACTGGTGGTGTCCGCCGCGGATCCACCGCTCCTGCGCGGCTCTCCCACCGCCGCCCGAACCCCGGACACCCGGTCACCGGCGGGGGCATCCATCGCGCCACCGCGCGGGGCGGGCGTCAGCGGGTGGTGCGGTGGGTGTCGCGGGTGCGGCGGAGGCGGTTGACCGTGACGGGGTCGTGCGCGAGGGCGCGGGGGTCGTCGAGGAGGGCGTTGAGGAGCTGGTAGTAGCGCGTGGGGGAGATGCCGAGGCGTTCGCGGACGGCGCGTTCCTTCGCGCCGGGTCCGGCCCACGTGCGGCGGGCGATGTCGAGGACGGCGCGGTCCTGCTCCGTCAGCCCGTCCGCGGGGGCGTCCGCCCCGGTCTCGTCCCGTTCCATCCGACCACCATATCCGCGCCCCGCCCGGCGGATGCGCCGGGTGTCCCTCCGGTCACACGGAGTCCCGACACCGACCCCCCCCTCATGAGGTCTACACCACTCGGGGTTCGCGCCCGCGACCCCGCCCGGCGCCCGTTCGCACGCGGCACGCGATCTCTTTCGACGAGTGGACTAGACCTTTTGCGGGGTCCCGCGCGACACTGTCCCCCGTGAGACACGTCATCGCCCTCGATGTGGGCGGCACCGGCATGAAGGCCGCCCTGGTCGCGGCGGACGGCACGCTGCTGCACGAGGCACGCCGCCCGACCGGCCGGGAGCGCGGCCCGGGTGCCGTGGTCGACTCCGTGCTCGACTTCGCCGCGGACCTTCGTACCTACGGCGAAAGCGCTTACGGCGAGCCCGCCGCCGCGGCCGGCGTCGCCGTGCCCGGGCTGGTCGACGAGCGGGCCGGCATCGCGGTCTACTCCGCGAACCTCGGCTGGCGCGACGCGCCCCTGCGCGACCTGCTCACCCGCCGCCTCGACGGCACCCCCGTCGCCCTCGGCCACGACGTGCGCGCCGGCGGCCTCGCCGAGGGCCGGCTGGGCGCGGGGCGGGGCGCCGAGCGCTTCCTGTTCGTGGCGCTGGGCACCGGCATCGCCGGGGCGATCGGCATCGAGGGCCGTGTCGAGGCCACCGAGCTCGGGCACGTCGTCGTCCGCCCCGGCGGCCCGGTCTGCGGCTGCGGCCAGCGGGGCTGCCTGGAGACGGCTGCCTCCGCCGCCGCCGTGGCCCGCGCCTGGGAGGCCGCGGGCGGGAGCCCGGACGCCGGGGCCGCCGGCTGCGCCGCCGCCGTCGAGGCGGGCGACCCCCGCGCGGCGGCCGTGTGGGACGAGGTCGTCGCCGCCCTCGCCGACGGCCTGGTCACCGGGATCACCCTGATGACCCCGGGAACACTGATCGTCGGCGGCGGGCTCGCCGAGGCCGGCGACACCCTCTTCGCACCGCTGCGGGCCGCCGTCGAGCGGCGGCTGTCCTTCCAGCAACTCCCCCTCATCGTGCCGGCGGCCCTCGGGGACACCGCCGGATGCCTGGGCGCAGGGCTGCTCGCCTGGGATCTTCTCTCCGTGGAGGTGACCGCTTGACTGCGGCAACTAGCGTGCTGACCGGTGCCCGTGTGGTGCTGCCGGACGGCGTGGTCGAGGACGGCCGGCTGACCGTCGAGGGCCGCTCGATCGTCGCGAACGACCCGCTCCAGGCGTCCACCCGCGACCTGGCCGGACACTGGATCGTCCCCGGCTTCGTCGACATCCACGTGCACGGCGGCGGCGGCGCGTCCTTCTCCTCCGGTGACGCCGAGGCCGTCCTCACCGGCGTCGCCACCCACCGGCGGCACGGCACCACCACCCTGCTCGCCTCGACGGTCACCGGGGACCTCGACGACCTGTCCCGGCAGGCCGCGCTGCTGTCCGAACTGGTCGAGCAGGGCGACCTGGCCGGCATCCACTTCGAGGGGCCGTTCATCTCCCCGCACCGGCGCGGCGCGCACAAGCCCTCGCTGCTGCGCGACCCGCACCCCTCGGACGTCCGCAAGCTGCTCGATGCCGCCCGCGGAACCGCGCGCATGGTGACCCTCGCCCCCGAACTGCCCGGCGGGCTCGACTCGGTGCGGCTGCTGGCCGAGCACGGCGTCATCGCCGCCGTCGGCCACACCGACGCCGCGTACGAGGCCACCCTGCAGGCCGTCGAGGCGGGCGCGACCGTGGCGACGCACCTGTTCAACGCCATGCCCGCGCTGCTGCACCGCGCACCCGGCCCGATCGCCGCGCTGCTGGAGGACGAGCGGGTCACCGTCGAGCTCATCAACGACGGCGTCCACCTGCACCCGGCCGTCCTGGAGATGGCGTTCCGCAGCGCCGGGGCCGACCGGGTCGCCTTCATCACCGACGCCATGGACGCGGCCGGCTTCGGCGACGGCCGCTACCTGCTGGGCCCGATGGAGGTCGACGTCGTCGACGGCGTCGCCCGGCTCGTCGAGGGCGGCTCCATCGCGGGTTCCACGCTGACCCTGGACACCGCGTTCAAGCGGGCGGTGACCGTGGACGGGCTGCCCGTCGGCGACGCCGTGCGCGCGCTGAGCGCCAACCCGGCGCGACTGCTGGGCGCCTACGACCGGATCGGCTCCCTGGAGCCGGGCAAGGACGCCGACCTGGTGGTCCTGGACGCGTCGTTCGACCTCGTGGGCGTGATGCGGAAGGGCAGCTGGGTCGTCGAGCCCTGACGGACCCCCAGGCGGCGGGGTCTGTGCCTCCGGGCGTTCCTTTGGCATGATCCCTTCCCATCGCACACGCTGTTCGAAGGGATCATGCGGTGATCGTCACCGTCACGCTGAACGCCGCCATCGACGTGACCTACCGCGTCCCCCGGCTGCGGCCGCACACCACCCACCGGGTGTCGGAGGCCGCGGAACGTCCCGGCGGCAAGGGGCTGAACGTCGCCCGCGTCCTCGCCGCGCTCGGCCACGAGGCCGTCGCGACCGGCTTCGCGGGCGGCGCGTCCGGTGACCGGCTGCGGGCCTACCTGACGGGGATCGACGGCGTCACGGACGCCCTCGTGCCCACCTCCGGCAGCACCCGGCGGACGGTGGGCGTCGTGGACGAGTCGGGTGGCGACACCACGATGTTCAACGAGCCCGGCCCGACGATCACCTCGCAGGAGTGGGCGGCCTTCCTCTGTACGTACCGCACGTTCCTGGACGGCGGCGCGGCGCGCGCCGTGGCGCTGTGCGGCAGCCTCCCGCCGGGACTGCCGGTCGGCTGCTACGCCGAACTCGTGCGGGACGCCCGCGCCGCGGGCGTCCCGGTGCTGCTGGACACCAGCGGTGAGCCGCTGCGGCGCGGCCTGGCCGCCCGGCCCGATCTGGTCAAGCCCAACGCCGCCGAACTGACCGGGCTCACCGGCGCGACGGAGCCCATGCGCGCCGCCCGTGACGCCCGCCGCCGCGGCGCCCGCGCCGTCGCCGCCTCGCTCGGCCCCGACGGCATGCTCGCCCTCGCCGAGGACGGCACCGTGTGGACCGCCCGGCCGCCGGCGCCCCTCCCCGGCAATCCCGCCGGCGCCGGCGACTCCGCCGTCGCCGCCCTGCTCTCCGGGCTCGTCGAGGGCCTCGACTGGCCGCGGCGCCTGGCCCGCGCCGTCGCCCTCTCGGCGGCCACCGTGGCGGCACCGGTGGCGGGCGAGTTCGACCGCGGGGTGTACGAGGACCTGCTGGGGCGGGTCGAGGTGCTGTGCTCGGAGGAGACGGGGCGTTAGCCCTTGTGCTCGCCCTGCTCGACCGAGACCTGGTCGAGGTAGTAGTTGCACTGGTTGCCCGCCTCGCAGGACAGGGCCACCGTGTTCTCGCCCTGCTTCAGCCGGATGTAGCTGTAGGACTTGGTCCAGCCGCCCTCGTAGTCACCAGGCTTGGCGTGCGCGAAGTTCCGCAGGCTCATGGGCCGCTGCTGCTTCTCGCCGTTGACGGTGATCGTGGCGTTCCCGTCGGCGCCCGGCACGCTGTATTCCACGAACAGCGTGTACGCGCCGTCCTCGGGAACGGAGAAGTTCCACGTGGCGGAGGCACCCACGGACTCCATCCCGGCGACGTACTTGCCGTCGGCACCCTTGCCGCCGGAGACGCCGGTGGCGATCGTGGCACCGCCGGCCAGCTTCAGGGTGGCCGCGTCCACGACTCCCGGAACGGTCGCGCTCGCCGAGGCCGAAGGCTCGCCGGAGCTGTCGTCCTTGCCGCCGTCGCTGCTCGCGGTCGGCGTGGAGCCGCCGCCCGCCTGCGGGGTCTTGTCGTCACCGCCCGCCATGGCGACGCCGATGCCGATCGCGACGGCGGCGACCACGGCGACGGCGCCGATCAGCAGGCCCTTGCTGTTGGGGCCGCCGGCACGCGGGGACGCGGCGCGCCGGCTGCCGCCGCCGGCCGGTCCCGACGGGCCTGCGGGGCCCTGGGGGCCCTGGGGGAACTGCTGGGTCGCCTGTGCCTGCTGGGGCTGCGGCTGACCGTAGGAGGGCGCCTGCTGGCCGTACGCGGGCTGCTGCTGCGGGTAGCCGTAGCCGCCCTGCTGCGGCTGCTGCTGGCGCCGCTCACCGACCCGCTGCACCTGGTTGTACGAGGTGCGGGGCACACCGGGCTGGGCAGCAGCCGCCTGACCCGGCTCCTCGCCGTCCTGGCGGTACAGGTACGCGAAGGGGTCGTCACTCCCGGGCTCGGGGGCACCGTTGTTGCCGGCCGTCATCCGCTCTTCACCTTCCACTGCCTGTCACTTGCACAGCACCTGTCAGTACCGGGCCATCCGGCAATAGGCGTACGCTCACGCGGTGGCCGAATGTTCATGATCGATTCATCCGCGGCCGTCACGGGCGGACACACCTCTGACCACGGCACCCTACCTGGAACCGGTGATGGACCGCTCAACCGTCCGAAGCCCCGGGTTGTGCACATACGGTGGAGACGTGATCGACAGCACAGCCGCGTGGACGGGGTGGCGGGAGGCCACGGAGCGGGCCCTGTACGGCCCGGGAGGCTTCTTCCGCCGGGAGCGCCCGGCCGCCCATTTCCGCACCTCGGTGCATGCCTCGCCGCTGTTCGCGGGCGCCGTCGCCCGGCTCCTGGAGCGCGTCGACGCGGACCTCGGGCACCCCGGCGAGCTGGCCCTGGTGGACGTCGGCGCGGGCGCCGGGGAACTGCTCACGGGGGTGCTCGATGTGGTTCCCGCCACGTTGCGCGCCCGCCTGCGGCCCCACGCGGTGGAGAAGGCCCCCCGACCGGACGGCCTGGACGCCCGGGTGACCTGGTCCGACGAGCTCCCGCGGGGCCTGCGGGGCCTGCTCTTCGCCAACGAGTGGCTGGACAACGTGCCGGTCGCGGTGGCGGAGACCGACGCGCACGGTGTGCCCCGCCACGTCCTCGTCCGCGCCTCGGACGGCGCCGAGCGCCTCGGCGACGCCGTGTCCGGGGAGGACGCCGCCTGGCTGCGCCGCTGGTGGCCGGTCGAGGGCGCGGAGGCCGGGACCCGGGCGGAGATCGGCCGCTGGCGGGATTCCGCCTGGGCGGCCGCGGTGGACTGTCTGGAGACCGGGCTCGCCGTCGCGGTCGACTACGGCCACGTGGCCGGGGCCCGCCCGCCGTACGGGACGCTCACCGCGTTCCGGGCGGGCCGCGAGGTCTCACCGCCCGTGCCCGACGGCTCCTGCGACATCACGGCGCACGTGGCGATGGACGCCTGCGCGGGCCCCGGGGCGGTCCTGCGCACCCAGCGCGAGGCCCTGGGTGCCCTGGGGGTCACCGGGGCCCGCCCGCCGCTCTCCCTGGCCTCCTCCGACCCCGCCGGCTACGTGCGCACCCTGGCCCGCGCGGGTCAGGCGGCCGAGCTCACCGAGCCGTCCGGTCTCGGCGGCTTCCTCTGGCTGGAGCAGCCCGTGCCGGCCGCCGCGGAAGCTGCGGGGGGCACGCCCCGGGACGCGTAAAGGGATGGGAAACTGGGCCCATGACGGAGACCACGATCGGCATCGGCGGCGCGGCCGAAGGCACCGACATGGTGCTGAACATCGGCCCGCAGCACCCCTCGACGCACGGGGTGCTGCGCCTGCGCCTGAGCCTGGACGGCGAGCGGATCGGCTCGGCCGAGCCGGTCATCGGGTACATGCACCGGGGCGCCGAGAAGCTCTTCGAGGCCCGGGACTACCGCCAGATCATCATGCTGGCCAACCGGCACGACTGGCTCTCCGCCTTCTCCAACGAACTCGGTGTCGTGCTCGCCGTGGAGCGCATGCTCGGCATGGAGGTGCCCGAGCGTGCCGTGTGGACCCGCACCCTGCTCGCCGAGCTGAACCGGGTGCTCAACCACCTGATGTTCCTCGGCTCCTACCCCCTCGAACTGGGCGGGATCACCCCGATCTTCCACGCGTTCCGCGAGCGCGAGGACCTGCAGGCGGTCATGGAGGAGGTCTCCGGCGGCCGCATGCACTACATGTTCAACCGCGTCGGCGGCCTCAAGGAGGACCTCCCGAGCGGCTGGCACGGCCGGGTCCGGGCCGCCGTCGCCGCCGTGCGCTCGCGCATGGGGACCTTCGACGACCTGGTCCTCGGCAACGAGATCTTCCGCGGCCGCACCCGCGGCGTCGGCGTCCTCGCCGCGCGGGACGTGCACGCGTACGGGGTGAGCGGGCCGATCGCCCGCGCCTCGGGCGTCGACTTCGACCTGCGCCGGGACGAGCCGTACCTGGCCTACGGGGCGTTGGCGGACACCCTGAAGGTCCCCACCCGCACCGAGGGCGACTGCCTGGCCCGCTTCGAGGTGCTGCTGGAGCAGACCCACGTCGCCCTGGACCTCGCCGACGCGTGCCTGGACCGGCTGGCCGAGCTGCCCCCGGGACCCGTCAACCAGCGGCTGCCGAAGGTGCTCAAGGCCCCCGAGGGCCACACGTACGCCTGGACCGAGAACCCGCTCGGGCTCAACGGCTACTACCTGGTCTCCAAGGGCGAGAAGACGCCGTACCGGCTGAAGCTGCGCTCGGCGTCCTACAACAACATCCAGGCGCTCGCCGTACTGCTGCCGGGCACGCTGATCGCCGACATGGTGGCGATCCTGGGCTCGATGTTCTTCGTCGTCGGCGACATCGACAAGTGACCGGCGGGCCGCCCGCGGGCGGCCCGCCGGACGTCGGGAAGCCGGGCGTCAGGAGGACTGGGCGCGCAGCTCGCTGAGGTCCAGCTGCTCGGTCTCGTCGTGCACGGTCAGGTCGATGACCTCGGCCTGCTCGGCCACGGCCTCGTCCCCGACGACGTCGGCGAGGTCCGCCCCCGCGGGCGCCGCCTCGCCGGCCGGTTCCAGTTCCTGGGGGCGGGCCTTCTCGTTCTTCGTGCCGAAGAAGTCGAAGCCGCCCTGGGCTCGGCTGGCCTGCCGGTTGGGCTTGGCGTACGGCAGCACGGCCGCGGCGACCGCCGGGACGAGCTTGGGCTGGCGCACCGGCAGCGCCGGGGTGTTCCCGCTGCCGCTGGTGGTGGCGTCGGCGGGACGCTCACGGACGGCCGGGTCCAGCGCGTGCCTGCCCTGCGGCTCGTCGGTGTCGGCGAGGTCGCGGCGGCGCGCCTCCTCGACGGTGAGCGCGGCCTGCTGGCGGGCGCCGTTGCGCGACAGGTCCCGCAGCGCGGAGGCGGCCCGCAGGTACGCGGCCGGGCTGACCGGCGAGGTGTAGGGCACGGGCAGCGCGGAGCCGACCGCCTTCTTGGCGACGCGGCCGTCCTCCAGGGCGCGGGCCCGCTCGGACTCGGCGGTGGCGTAGCGGCGCAGCAGGTCCGCGTGCTCCGTGCGGAGCCGGGCCAGTTCGGCGCGCTTGCCGCGCAGCTTGTTCTCCAGCTTGCCGCGCAGCTCGCGGGAGTCCTCGAGGTCCACCTCGAGCTCCGCGATCCGCTCGTCGGCACGCCACTCGTCGCGCACACGCGCGGTCTTCAGGTCGGCGACCTGCTTGCCGGCCGCACGGTCCCAGCTGCGCAGCAGGAAGGCGCCGCCGCCGGCGACACCGGCCGCCGCGACGACGAACACACGGAGCAGCACCGGATCACCGATCACCAGCGCGCCGACGGCGAGGGCCGCGGCGGAGCCGGCGACCGTCACGGGCGGGAGCAGCCGGTGCAGCGGCTGGGAATGGCGGTGTCGTCCACGGGGCATGGAAGGGAACTTAGCGTGCCCGTGCGTCGTGTGGGGCCGCGGCATCCGATTTCTCACCGAACACACAACGACAAATACGGAGGGCGCTCGCGCGTGCACCAAACGTCACACGAACGCCCTCCCGCCACCATTTAGTCGATCTTGTCCGTCCGGGACCGTCCGTCGGCCCCGGGGCCTCAGCCCTTCAGCAGGCCCTTCGACTTCAGGTAGTCGGCGGCCACGTCCTCGGGCTTCTTGCGCTCCGCGTCCACCTGCTTGTTCAGCTCGGTCAGGTCGGCCGTGGTCAGCACCTGGGTGAGCTTGTCCAGGGCCGCGGCGACGTCCGCCCCGCCGGCCTCCTTCGCGTTGACGACGGGCAGCACGTTGTCGGCGTTCTGCAGGCCCCTGTCGTCCTCCAGGAGCACCAGGCCGAACTGGTCGAGGGTGGCGTCCGTGGTCGTGGTGAGCACCAGCTGGTCGGTGCCGTCCTTGACGGCCTGCTTGGCCTGGACGGTGCCGACGCCCTTGGTGTCGACCGACGTGACGTCTATGCCGTAGGTCTTCTTCAGGCCGGGCGAGCAGAAGGGGCGGATGGAGCACTCCTCGCCCGCGGCGAGCTTGACCTTGATCTTCGACTTCCCGAGGTCGGAGAGGGTCTTGAGGTTGTTCTTCTCCGCGAAGTCCTTGGTGACCGCGAACGCGTTCTGGTCGACCGCCTCACCGGCCGGCAGCACCTTCAGCCCGCGCGGGTCGGCGAGTTCGGTGAGCGCCGTGACGGTGGCGTCGACGTCGGAGGAGGCCACGGGCGCGGCGTCCTTGCCGTTCACCTTCGCGTTGAGGAATTCCGCGAGCGTGGCCGCGTACTCGGGGACGACATCTATCTGGCCCTTCTCCAGGGCGGGTTCGTAGAGCTCGCGGTTGTCGACCGTCTTGATCGTGGTCTTGTAGCCGGCGTCGGTCAGCAACTGCGCGTACAGCTGCGCGAGGACCGTGCTCTCGGTGAACCCGGCCGAGCCGACGGTCAGGGAACCCTTGCCGCCGCCTGCCGACGAAGTGCCCCCTCCCCCGCTCTTCTCCAGGCTGTCGCCGCCGCAGGCCGCCAGGCCGGCGGAGAGGACCGCCACGGCGGCCACGGCGGTGGCGGTGCGCAGGGCCTTGCTCATGAGAACTCCATCTGATGTGTGGGACGGGCAGGTCTTCGGGAAGGTCGGGACTTCCGCGTGGGGGACACCAGGCGCTGCAGCAACAGGAAGACTCCCTCCACGAGCAGGGCGAACGCGGCCACGAGCACCGCTCCAGCCACGACCTTCGGGGTGTCGAACTGGGCGAAGCCCGCGGTGATGATGCGGCCGAGGCCGCCCTCACCGGGAATCGCGGCGAGCGTGGCGGTGGCGACGACCTGGACGGCGGCCGAACGCACCCCGCTCAGGACGAAGGGCGCCGCGAGCGGTAGCTCCACCCGGGCCAGCAGCTGGCCGCCGGTCATCCCCATTCCGCGGGCGGCCTCCACCGCGTCCCGGTCGACCTGGCGCATGCCGACGTAGGTGTTGGTGAGGAGCGGCGGTACGGCGAACAGCACCAGTGCGATGATGGTGGGCCAGTAGCGCGCCGAATTCGTCGCGACGATGAGCAGCACCAGGATGGCGAAGGTGGGCACCGCCCGCCCGACGTTCGAGAGGTTCACGGCGAGCGCGCCGCCCTTGCCGAGGTGGCCGAGGAGGATCGCGACCGGCAGGGCCACGAGGCAGGCGATGGCCAACGACACGGAGGTCAGCACCAGGTGCTCGCCGAGCCGCTGCAGCACTCCGTCGGTGCCGGTCCAGTTGGCGCCCGTGGTCAGCCAGTGCCACGCGCCGGGGATCGTCCCCATCAGCCCACCGCCTTGGCGGCCCTGGTCCATGGCGTGAGCAGCCGCTGCACCCCGAGCAGCAGCAGATCGGCGACGAGGGCGAACACCACGCAGATCACGGACGCGGTGAGCACTTCCGCCTTGAAGAAGCTCTGCATGCCGTCCTTGATGAGATTGCCGAGACCCCCGTAGCCGATGATCGCGCCGACCGTGGTGAGGGAGACCGTGGCAACCGTGGCGATGCGCACGCCCGCCATCACCGCCGGCAGCGCCAGCGGGAGCTCGACCTCCCACAGCAGGCGTATCGGCCCGTAGCCCATGCCGCGCGCGGCCTCCCGCGCGTCCTCGGGCACAGCGTCCAGACCGGCCAGGAAGTTCCTGACGAGGATGGTGAGCGAGTACAGGGTCAGACCGGTGACGACCACCGACGCGGAGATCCCGAAAACCGGCACCAGCAGCGAGAAGAGGGCCAGCGACGGGATCGTGTAGAGCACCGTCGTCACCCCCATCACCGGCGCCGCGGCCACCCGCCAGCGCCGGGCGAGCAGGGCCAGCGGCAACGCGAGCAGCACGCCCGCCGCCACCGACGCCACGGTGATCCAAAGATGTTGCACACCCGCGTCCAGCAACTCCTGGCTGCGCGTGCGCACGTACTCACCGCAGATCCAGTCGTTCGCCGCCAGGCAGTCCTGTCCGGCCATGCGATGCCACCTCCCCCGCCCGCTTCAGATCATGCAGGTGAGCGTAAACCCGGCCACCGACATTCCCGGCGTCCCGCCACATCCTCGCAACACCCCCTTCACAACCATCGCCGAGCGTGTACCAAGCTGGGGGTGAGCCGCACCGCCCAGCGCCGACGAGAGGTCCCGATGATCCGCTTCGAGAACGTCACCAAGCGCTACCCCGACGGCACCACCGCCGTCGACGACCTGTCCTTCGACGTGCGCGAGGGCGAACTCGTGACCCTCGTCGGACCGTCCGGCTGCGGCAAGACCACGACGATGAAGATGGTCAACCGGCTCATCGAGCCCACCGCCGGCCGGATCCTGCTGGACGGCGAGGACATCGCCCGCACCGACCCGGTACGGCTGCGCCGCCGCATCGGCTACGTCATCCAGAACGTCGGGCTGTTCCCCCACAAGACCGTGCTGGAGAACACCGAGACCGTGCCGCACCTGCTCGGCTGGACCCGCGCCAAGCGCCGGGCGCGCGCCGCCGAGCTGCTGGAACTGGTCGGCCTGGACCCGTCCGTGCACGGCTCCCGCTACCCGGAGCAGCTCTCCGGCGGGCAGCGGCAACGGGTCGGTGTGGCACGGGCACTGGCGGCCGACCCGCCGCTGCTGCTGATGGACGAGCCCTTCGGCGCCGTCGACCCGGTGGTGCGCGAGCGGCTGCAGTCGGAGTTCCTGCGGCTGCAGGAACAGGTGCGCAAGACCGTGCTGTTCGTCACCCACGACATCGAGGAGGCGGTCCGGCTCGGCGACCGCATGGCGGTCTTCGGCCCCGGCCGGATCGAGCAGTACGACACCCCCGCGACCGTGCTCGGCTCCCCCGCCACCCCGTACGTGGCCGACTTCGTCGGCTCAGACCGCGGTCTGAAGCGGCTGTCCGTCACGCCGGTCGAGACCGCCGACCTGGAGCACCCGCCCGTCGTGCGCGCCGGCTCCCCCGCCGCGGAGGCCGCGGCCGTCCTGGCGAAGCAGGGCGACCCCTACGCCGTCGTCCTCGACGACGACGGCGGGCTGCGCGGCTACGTCGCCGCGGGCACCCTCACCTCGGGCACCGTGGCCGACCACACCCGCCGCCTGGAGGCCTGGGTCCCGGTCGGCGCCCCCCTCAAGCGGGCCTTCAGCGCGATGCTCCAGCACGACGCGGGCTGGATAGCCGTCGTGGACGGCGACCGCTTCGCCGGGGTGCTGACCCCGGCGACGCTCCACACCGCGCTGCGCCGTTCGGTCAACGAGGACGGCGACGACGAGGACGCGGGGCGGTCGGTGGCGGCCGGGACCGGGCCGGGCGACAATCGCCGGGCCGAACCGGACGCGGAAGCCTCCTGATGCGGAGCGTTCCATGACCACCCCGCGGGACCTGATCATCACCGCCCTGGAACGGGCCGCCGAACGCGCCGTGGAGCCCGGCGACCTCTCCCTCGCCCTCGCCGCGGCCGAGGCCGTCGACCTCCTGGCCGCGGGGGCGGTAGCCCTGGAGGGCGACCGCCTGGTGCCGGGCGGGCACCCGGAGATCGCCGACCCGCTGCTGGAGGAGGCCGCGGCCGCGCTGGTGCGCCGGACGCCGTACGAGACCCCCGGCGACTGGCTGTGGCGCAGGGGCCGCGGCCTGGCCGACGTCTACCTGGGCGCCCTGGAAGCCGGGGGCGAGGTCGTACGGGAACGGCACCGGCGGTGGCTGGTCCGCGACACCCGGACCGTGCTGGGCGACTCCCCCGCCCGTCGCCGCGCGGCGGACCGCCTGGCGGCGGACGAGCCCGTCCTCGCGGCCCTCACCGGGGCGCTCGGCCTGCGCGTCGGCCCAGCCGCCGACGCGGCACCCGGCGTGACCGACCCCGCGAAGGCCCGCGTCCTGGCCGCCCTCGACGGCGCGCTGGCCGAGCTGACGGCCGAGCGCCGACGGCGCTCCCGCCGGCAGGCCGACGCCGCCGCCGAGAACGTCCGGCGCGGCTACTGACAGAGCTAGGCCCGGCCGCCCACCGCGCCGGTGCGGTTGTCGTCCTCGTCCTCGGGGAGGCGGCAGACCCGCTCCAGGAAGATCGCGGCGGCGCAGACCGCGATGCCGGCGATCACCGCGGTGCCCGCGTAGATCGCCTGGTCACGGCGGGGGTCGTTGTCCAGCTGGTACATGACGAGGAAGACGCACGCGCCGCCGTACATGCCCGCGACCAGGGCAGCGACCAGCGCGCTGGCCTGGCCGAAGACCACCGCCCGGGCGGCCAGCAGCGGGTCCACGCCCTTGGCTCCCGGACGCCGCTCGCGCTGCGCGCGCAGCCTGGAGCGCAACGACAGCGCCGTCGCCGCCAGCACGGCGGCGATCAGCGCCAGCACGATCGGCGCGGCCACGGGCACGCCCGGCAAGGTGCCGAGCGAGTCCCAGAGCTTCGCGCCGGCCCAGGAGAGCACTCCGGCCACCACGAACAGTCCGACCAGGGTCCTGATGCGCAGCGCCTTCACCGAGTGCTCGCTCCCCACATCACATCGACGAACGTACCGACGGGATCGTAACGATTACTCCGGCAGCCTGAGTTCCACGTCGCCCCGGGCCCACACGCTCTCGCGGCCCACGCCGGCCAGCAGACCGGCCACCGGCCCCTGTCCCGGCAGTTCCGCCGCGGGGTCGATGTCGAGCCACGGCGCCAGCACGAAGGCCCGCTGGTGCGCCCGCGGATGCGGCAGCGTCAGCTCCGGGTCGTCGGAGACCACGCCCTGGTAGGCCACGATGTCGACGTCGATGGTGCGCGCGCCCCAGCGCTCGGTGCGGGTCCGGGCGAAGGCGTCCTCGATCGCCCGGCCGCGCTCCAGCAGCGAGGACGGCGGCAGCGTCGTCCTGACCAGGACGACGGCGTTGAAGTAGTTCGGCTGCGAGCCCGGCTCGACGCCCCAGGGCTCCGTCTCGTACACCGGCGAGACCTTCTTGACCCGGACGCCCGGGGTGTCCTCCAGGGCGTCCACGGCGCCCTGCAGCGTCTCCAGGCGGTTGCCGAGGTTGCTGCCCAGCGAGATGACGGCGAACTTCGGATTCTGCAGCGTCGAGTCCGCGGCGTCGACCTGCGCGACGACGGAGGCCGGGACCGGCTGCACGGTGGGGTCGTAGCTCACGGGCGCCTCCGGGTGATGGTGACGGACACATCGGCGAACGGGACGGTGATCGGGGCATGCGGCTTGTGCACGGTGACCTCCACCTCCTGGACCAGGTCGTGCTTGAGGACCTGGTCGGCGATCCGCTGGGCCAAGGTCTCGATCAGGTCCACGGGCTCGCCCTCGACGACGGCGGTGACCTCCTCGGCCACGATGCCGTAGTGCACGGTCCTGGTCAGGTCGTCCGTGGCGGCGGCGGGGGCGGTGTCCAGGCCGAGGACGAGGTCCACGAAGAAGTCCTGGCCCTCGCGGCGCTCGTGTTCGAACACGCCGTGGTGCCCGCGGGCCTTCAGGCCGCGCAGCGCGACACGATCCACGATTCACTCCCGCTGGTCGACGGACGGACGGGCGGGCGCGGTCCGCCCGCCCAGCGGGAGGGGAGGGCCGCTCCGCCCTTACTCGAATGTACCTTCGACCACCGACAGTCCCCAGTACCGGGCACGGCGGCGGCCGACCGCCCCGCGCTTACCCCGGGACGCAGCGGCCTACTCCGGCCTTCACCACTTCTTGGCTCGAACGAGTGGTCAGAAGGCCTCAGGCTGACCCCTCGCCGCCGTTGTCGGCGTCCTCCGCGGCGTCCTCGTCGGCCCCGTCCGCCATCACCGGGGAACCGTGGTGCACCCACAACCGCCAGCCCTCCGGTGTGCGCCGAAACACATTCGTGGCGACCACCAGGCCGCCCACGAGGGAGCCCATCTCGCCCTCCTCCTCGGCGGGGCCGCCGGTGAGGATGTTCTCGGTGCACGTGACGAGGGCCGTGTCGCCGTCGACCGCCACCTCCACGTCGGTCAGGAAGAACTGGATGTACTCGGTGTTCGCCATGATCAGGGCGTACGAGCGCATCACCTCGCGTCGCCCGCGCAGCACCGGCCAGCCCGGGTGCACCACGGACACCGTCTCCGCCAGCGGGCCGGTCAGCACCAGCTCCTCCAGCGCGTCCAGGTCGGACCGCTCCACTGCGTCGTAGAACGCCTGGTTCGCCTCCTCGACCCGTGCGGCCTCGGCGGTACGCGGCGTCATCCTGTGCCCCCGTCCCTCGTCGTCTGCTCGCGTGCGTCGCTCACCAAGCCCCCTCGTTCGCTTCTCCGCCCGCTCGGCACCCCGCCGCGGGCATCATCGCCGCCTGCCGCCCGGCAGCCTCGCGTGCGTCGCTCACCAAGCCCCCTCGTTCGCTTCTCCCGGCACACCTCGGCACCCCGCCGCGGGCATCATCGCCGCCTGCCGCCCGGCAGCCTCGCGTGCGTCGCTCACCAAGCCCCCTCGTTCGCTTCTCCCGGCACCCCTCGGCACCCGGTCGGACACGTAGCTCACCGAGCCCCTTCCAGCGCCCGTGCGACCCGTACGGCGTCGGCGCTGTCGTGCACCTCGTGCACCCGGACCGCCCAGGCGCCGCGGCCCGCCACGATGGCGGTGACGGCGGCCGTGGCGGCGTCGCGTTCCCTGGCCGGGGGCGGATCGCCGCCCTCGCCGGCCAGCACGCGGCCGAGGAACCGCTTGCGGGAGGCCGCGATCAGCAGGGGGCGGCCGAGGGCCAGCAGGTCCTCGACGTGGGCGATCAGGGTCAGGTCGTGTTCGGCGTTCTTCGCGAAGCCCAGCCCCGGGTCAAGGACGATCCGCTCCGGGTCGACGCCGCCCGCCACCGCGTGCTCGAAGCTGCGCCGCAGCTCGGTGGTGACCTCGCCGACGACGTCCCGGTAGACCGCCCGGTTGTTCATGTCGATGCTCTGGCCGCGCCAGTGCATCACGATGAACGGGCTGCCCGTCGCCGCGACGACCGGGATCATCGCCGGGTCGGCCAGTCCGCCGCTGACGTCGTTGACCAGCGCCGCGCCCGCCTCGACCGCCTTCTCCGCGACCGTGGCCCGCATCGTGTCGACGCTCACCACGACCCCGGCCCTGGCCAGCTCGCGGACGACCGGGACCACCCGGCGCAGTTCCTCCGCCTCGTCCACCCGCGCCGCGCCCGGACGGGTCGACTCACCGCCGACGTCCACCAGGTCGGCACCGGCCGCGACGAGGTCCAGGCCGTGCTTCACGGCCAGGTCCGTGTCGAACCAGTCGCCGCCGTCGGAGAACGAGTCCGGCGTGACGTTGACCACGCCCATGACCGCGCACCGGTCCCAGGACGGCAATCCGGCCACGTGGCCGCGCATCGTACCCATGAGGTCAGCCTAGAGCGGGCGGCTCACCGCAGGCGCCGGGAGGCCCACGCGGGGAGCGCCAGGGTGACGAATCCCTCGGCGCGCATGGCGGCCAGGCCAATCCGGGGCAGGTCCCCGGTGGCCCGGAAGACCAGGAAGCGCGGCAGCCACTCCGGCTGGAACTTGGCGTTGAACCGGTACAGCGACTCGATCTGGAACCACCGGGACAGGAAGACCAGCAGGCCCCTCCAGGTCCGCAGCACCGGCCCCGCGCCGAGCCGCTCCCCGCGGGCCAGCGCCGACCGGAACATCGCGAAGTTCAGCGACACCCGCCGCACGCCCAGCCGCGGCGCCTCGACCAGCGCGGCCACGATCAGCAGTTCGTTCAGCCCCGGGTCGGCGGACCGGTCGCGCCGCATCAGGTCCAGCGACATGCCGTCCTCGCCCCAGGGCACGAAGTGGAGCACCGCCCTCAGCACGTCCTGCGCGTCGTGCGCCGTCACCACCACGCACTCCTCGTCCGCCGGGTCGCCGAAACGGCCCAGCGCCATGGAGAAGCCCCGCTCGGTGTCCGTGCCGCGCCAGGCGTCCGCGGCGCGGCGGACCCCGTCGCGTTCCTCCTCGCCCAGTTCCGCCACGCGCCGGACCCGGCACACGTACCCCGCGCGCTCGGTGCGCTTGACCATCTGCCGCACGTTGCGCATCGCCCGCCCCGACAGGGAGAAGCAGGAGGTCTCCACCACCGCCTCGTCGCCCAGCTCCAGGGCGTCCAGACCGGTCTCCCGGGTCCACACCTCCCCGCCGGTCTCGCTGCAGCCCATGACCGCGGGGATCCAGGCGTGCGCCCGGGCCTCGGCCATGAACCGCTGTATCGCCCCCGGCCAGGCCTCCACGTCGCCGATCGGGTCGCCGCTGGCGAGCATCACCCCCGACACCACGCGGTAGCAGACCGCGGCCTTGCCGCTCGGCGAGAAGACCACGCTCTTGTCCCTGCGCAGCGCGAAGTGCCCCAGGGAGTCACGGGCCCCGTGCCGTCGCAGCAGCGCCCGCAGCCGCTCCTCGTCCCCGGCCGTCAGCTCGGCGACCGGGTGGGCCGGTCGCAGTGCCAGGTACGCAGTGGTGGCGGCGATCAGGAACCCCAGCCCGCCCAGCGAGTACGCGACGACGTCGGAGGCCTGGCCGGTGGCGTAGGAGACCGGCCCGTCGAAGCCGAAGAACCCGCAGACCACCTCGGCCAGCCGGTCCGTCCAGGACGGGTCGCCCATCTCCGCCGCCGGGTGGGCGGAGACGATGGCCAGTCCCACCACCAGGCTGAGCGTGCTCAGCCCCGCGAAGGCCGCGACCGCCTTCAGCCGGGTACGGGGGTCGCCGAGCGCCGAGAACTCCGCCCGGTACCCGATCAGCAGGGCCAGCAGCACCGCCGACAGCAGGGCCCCGCCCAGCGAGTGCCGGTGCAGCACCTGCGCCACCGCGCCCGCCGGCAGCAGCAGCACGGCCGCCCGCCAGGCGCGCTTCTTCCCCCGCTTGAGGGCGTGCGCCAGCATCAGCATCAGGATGCCGGTGACCACCCCCGCCGCCGCGGCCACCGAGGTGACCGTGCCCGGGAAGACCCCGGCGAGCACGTGCATCCGGCTGTGCCGGAACCCGGGGAACACCGCCGCCGCGAGGTCCAGCAGCCCCACCAGCGCGCACGCCCTCCCCACCACGCGGGGCGCCGCCGACCCCGGCATCAGCCGTGGGAGCCGTCGCACCCTGTCCCGGGGAACCCGGACAGCGGGATCTTCCTCTGCCACGACAGACATCAGCCACCACGCCCCGGCGATGCGGTTCACCACCGCACGCCCCGCTCTCGTCGGAGATTTGCGCCCTGTAGGACGTGAACTCCGGCGGGCGGGTTCCGTCGCCGGGCGGGAAGCGCGGAACGGGAACGGGGAACGGGGCACGCCGACCGGGCCGCGGGCCGGGGCCCGCGGCGCCTCAGGTCACTGGGCCATGATCAGGCTCATCGCCTCCGCGCGGGTCGCGGGGTCGCGCAACTGGCCCCGCACCGCCGAGGTGATGGTCTTCGCGCCGGGCTTGCGGACCCCGCGCATCGTCATGCACATGTGCTCGCACTCGATGACCACGATCACACCGCGCGGTTCGAGTATCCGCATGAGCGAGTCCGCGATCTGCGTGGTGAGCCGCTCCTGCACCTGCGGGCGGCGGGCGAAGACGTCGACCAGGCGGGCCAGCTTCGACAGACCGGTGATCTTGCCGTCCACGGAGGGGATGTAGCCGACGTGGGCGACGCCCACGAACGGAACCAGGTGGTGCTCGCAGCTCGACAGCACCTCGATGTCCTTCACCAGGACCATCTCGTCGTGCCCGAGGTCGAAGGTGGTCGTCAGGACGTCCTCCGGCTCCTGGTAGAGCCCGGCGAAGATCTCCCGGTACGCCCGCGCGACCCGGCCGGGGGTCTCCCGCAGCCCCTCGCGGTCGGGGTCCTCCCCGACGGCGATCAGCAGCTCACGGACGGCGTTCTCGGCACGCTTCTCGTCGAACTCGCCGATGGGGCGCAGATCGCCCTCCAGGGTCACCGGGTCGGTCATGTGTGCCTCGTTCCTCAGACGTACCGAAATGCGTGCACCGCGGGAGCCGCGGAAACGCCGCGCCCCCCAGGATAGGAAACCTGGGGGGCGCGACACGCATTCCGATGTCCGTGACCAAGGCCACGTCGCGGACGTCAGGACTCCGGGTTGGGCTCCTCCGGGAGCTCCACCGTCTCGGCGGACTTGCTCAGGGAGGACGCCGTGGTGCTGCCGTTGGCCGTCGGCTGGGTGCCGTTGGTCAGGGCGAGCTCCTTGGGCGAGAGCACCGGCGGGCGGGTCGACGGCGTACGCCGCGAGGAACCCGTCCAGGCCGGACGCGCCGGACGCTTGACGATCGACTTGAAGATCTCGGCGATCTCCTCCTTGTTCAGCGTCTCCTTCTCCAGGAGGGCCAGAACGAGGTTGTCGAGGACGTCGCGGTTCTCGACCAGGATCTCCCACGCCTCGTTGTGCGCGGTCTCGATGAGCTTCTTGACCTCTTCGTCGACCAGCCCGGCGACCTCTTCCGAGTAGTCGCGCTGGTGGGACATCTCACGGCCGAGGAAGGGCTCCCCGTCGCTCGACCCGAACTTGATCGCGCCCAGCCGCTCGGTCATGCCGTACTGGGTGACCATCGCGCGGGCCGTGGTGGTGGCCTTCTCGATGTCGTCCGCGGCACCCGTGGTGGGGTCGTGGAAGACGAGCTCCTCCGCCGCGCGGCCGCCCATGGTCATGGCGAGCCGGTCGAGCATCTCGTTGCGGGTGGTGGAGTACTTGTCCTCGTCGGGCAGGACCATCGTGTAGCCGAGGGCACGGCCGCGGGACAAGATCGTGATCTTGTGGACCGGGTCGCTGTTCGGAGAAGCCGCCGCGACCAGGGCGTGACCGCCCTCGTGGTACGCGGTGATCTTCTTCTCCTTCTCGGACATGATCCGGGTGCGCTTCTGCGGGCCGGCCACGACACGGTCGATGGCCTCGTCCAGCATCGCGTTGTCGACCAGCTTCTTGTCGCTGCGCGCGGTGAGCAGCGCCGCCTCGTTGAGCACGTTCGCGAGGTCCGCGCCGGTGAAGCCGGGGGTCCGGCGGGCGACGGCCTTGAGGTCGACGTCCGGGGCGACCGGCTTGCCCTTCTGGTGGACCCGGAGGATCTCCAGACGGCCCTGCAGGTCGGGGCGGTCGACGGCGATCTGCCGGTCGAAACGGCCCGGGCGCAGCAGCGCCGGGTCCAGGATGTCCGGGCGGTTGGTGGCGGCGATCAGGATGACGCCGCCCTTGACGTCGAAACCGTCCATCTCGACCAGCAGCTGGTTCAGCGTCTGCTCGCGCTCGTCGTGACCGCCGCCGAGGCCCGCACCGCGGTGCCGGCCGACGGCGTCGATCTCGTCGACGAAGACGATGGCCGGGGCGTTCGCCTTGGCCTGCTCGAACAGGTCGCGGACACGCGAGGCGCCGACACCCACGAACATCTCGACGAAGTCGGAACCGGAGATCGAGTAGAACGGGACCCCCGCCTCACCGGCGACGGCGCGCGCGAGCAGGGTCTTGCCGGTTCCGGGCGGGCCGTAGAGCAGCACACCCTTGGGGATCTTGGCGCCCACGGCCTGGAACTTCGCCGGCTCCTGCAGGAACTCCTTGATCTCCTGGAGTTCCTCGACGGCCTCGTCCGAGCCCGCCACGTCGGCGAAGGTGGTCTTCGGGGTGTCCTTGGTGATCAGCTTGGCCTTGGACTTCCCGAAGTTCATGACCCGGGAGCCGCCGCCCTGCATCTGGTTCATCAGGAACAGGAAGACCACGACGATGAGGACGAAGGGCAGCAACGACAGCAGGATGCCGACGAAGGCGTTCTGCTTCGAGGGCGCGACGGTGTAGCCGTCGGGCAGCGTGCTCTTGTCGCCGTCGTCGACCTTCGCCTGCAGGATCTTGGCCACGTCGACGCCCTGGTCGCCGATGTAGCTCGCCTTGATCTTGGAGCCCAGGTCCTTGTCGCCTACCTTGGCGCCGTCCTTGAGCTCGACCTTGATCGTGTTCTCGTCGCCGGTGGTCAGCTCGGCGGACTTGGCCTGGTTGCTGTTGATCGCCTCAATGGCCTGGCCGGTGTCCACCGTCTTGTAGCCACCGGAAGAACCGACGACCTGCATCAATACGACCACGGCGAGGACAGCCAGCACGATCCACATGACTGGCCCACGGAAATAGCGCTTCACGTCCATCCATGCGGGGCGAAATCGCCCCGTCCCTCCTGCCACAGTGAGGCACCGCGGCCTGGGGGCCGCCGGTGCATCCGGTGTATGAACCGACCTTCGGACGGTACCCCAGCATTGTCACCCGAAGTCGCCGGAGACCATAAACAAACAGCGTTACCACCCTCCAACGCGGAGGAGGGCGTCGGGGTTCCCGGAGCCTCAGCCGCCGTACACGTGCGGCGCAAGGGTGCCGATGAACGGCAGGTTCCGGTACTTCTCCGCGAAGTCCAGGCCGTATCCGACCACGAACTCGTTGGGGATGTCGAAGCCGACGTACTTCACATCGATCTCGACCTTGGCGGCGTCCGGCTTGCGCAGCAGCGTGCAGACCTCGAGCGAGGCCGGACGGCGCGAGCCGAGGTTGCTGATCAGCCAGGACAGGGTCAGTCCGGAGTCGATGATGTCCTCGACGATCAGGACGTCCCGGCCGGCGATGTCGGTGTCCAGGTCCTTGAGGATCCGCACGACACCCGAGGACTTGGTCCCGGCGCCGTACGAGGACACCGCCATCCAGTCCATGGTGACCTGGGAGGACAGGGATCGCGCGAGGTCCGCCATCACCATGACGGCGCCCTTGAGGACGCCGACGATCAGGAGGTCCTTGCCCTCGTAGTCCTTGTCGATCTGCGCAGCCAGCTCCGCCAGCTTGGCGTCGATCTCTTGCTTGGAGATGAGCACCTTCTCGAGGTCGGTGCCCATGTCGTTCTCGTTCACCCGCACAACTTCCGGCTCGGTCTACAGGGCCTGGAAGAACAGTCTGCCATTCCGCCGGCCGACGACGACGCCGCCCGGGAGGTTGAGCGGCTTCTGACCGCGCCACGCGGTGAGCAGGCGGTCGGTCTCCTCGACGTGCCGGGCGAAGAGCGAACCGGCGGGGGAGCCCGCCGCGACGGCCGCACGGCGCAGCACCCGGCGGCGCACGGCGGCGGGGAGGGTCAGCAGCCGGGCGACGTCCAGCCCGCCGTCGGCGTCGACGGCGGTCCGCTCGGCCTGGGCCGCCCACTGGTCGAGGGCGTCGGCGTCGTCCCGGGAGAGCTGGGCGGTGCGGGCCAGCGCCTCCACGACGCCCTTGCCCAGGGACTTCTCCAGCACCGGCAGCGCCTCGTGGCGGACCCGGGAGCGGGTGTAGGCGGGGTCCTGGTTGTGCGGGTCCTCCCACACGTCGATGCCCTGCGCGAGGCAGGCCTTGCGGACCGTGTCACGGTCCAGCAGCAGGAAGGGACGGCGGTAACGGCCGTTGACGGCGGGCATGCCGGACAGTGACCGGATGCCGGAGCCGCGGGCCAGCCCCAGCAGCACCGTTTCGGCCTGGTCGTCCCGGGTGTGCCCGAGCAGCACGGCGGCGGCGCCGGCGCGTTCCGCGGCGGCGTCGAGGGCCGCGTACCGGGCGTCGCGGGCGGCGGCCTCCGGGCCGCCCTGGCGGCCCACGGTGACCGCGACGGCGTCCACCGGGTCGAGTCCGAGACCGCGCAGCCGGTCGGCCACGTCGACGGCGCGGGCCGCCGAGCCGTCCTGCAGACCGTGGTCGACGGTGACACCGCCGGCCCGGATGCCGAGCTTGGGCGCTTCGAAGGCGAGGGCGGTGGCGAGGGCCATCGAATCGGCTCCGCCGCTGCAGGCGGCCAGCACGAGCGGACTGCCGCCGGGGTGGTCGGTCAGGACGTCCTGGAGTACGCGGCGGACCGCCAGGCGTATCGCCGCGACCGCGGGGTGGGGACCCATGTCCGGTTTCCCTCCTGGAGAGGCTGGGGGAGGCGTCGGGAACGGTGAAGATGACGCAGGGTAGCTAGATGGTGACAGACAGCGGGCGATACTCGAGCATCGCACGCTTACCCTGCGCCCACGGTCCCTCGGACGGGTGAACCGGGAGGCCCCGGGGCCTGTTGTGCCCCGGGTCGACTCAGGTTTCGCTCCGCCCGTGCACCCGTGCCACCCAGTCCGCGGGTTTGGCGATCTCCTGCTTGGTGGGCAGGGTGTTGGGGGAGGTCCAGATCCGGTTGAAGCCGTCCATCCCGGCCCCGTCCACCACGGAGCGCACGAAACGCTCGCCGTCACGGTACTGGCGCAGCTTGGCGTCCAGCCCCAGCAGCTTGCGCAGCGCCATGTCCATCCGTCCGGCACCGCTCTGCCGGCGGCGCTGGAACTTCTCCCGGATCTCCGCCACGGACGGCACGACGTCCGGGCCCACCCCGTCCATCACGTAGTCGGCGTGCCCCTCCAGCAGCGACATGACCGCGGTCAGCCGCCCCAGGATCTCCCGCTGGTTCGGGGTCTGCACCAGGTCGATCAGGCTGCGGCCCTCGTCGCCGTCCGCGTCGACCGACGCCTCCTCCGCGTCGGGCCGGTTGCCGGAGGAGAAGGCCTGGAACGCCTCGCGGAGCCGCTCGATCAGCGTCGACGGGTCGATCTCGGTCTCGCCGAGGAAGGCCTGGATCTCCTGCTCGATGTGGTCCCGCAGCCAGGGCACGGCCGTGAACTGGGTGCGGTGGGTCTCCTCGTGCAGGCACACCCACAGCCGGAAGTCGTGCGGGTCCACGTCGAGTTCGCGCTCCACGTGGACGATGTTGGGGGCCACCAGCAGGAGCCGCCCGGTGCGCGGCTCGCCCGGACCGGGCGCGGCAGGGCCGGCCGGCATGTCGCGGGTCGCGGGGGCGAAGGTCTCGTACTGGCCCAGCACGCGGGAGGCCAGGAAGCTCAGCAGCATCCCGACCTCGACGCCGGTCACCTTCCCGCCGACGGTGCCCAGCACGGCGCCGCCGGGGCCTCCCGGCTTGCGCGCCTGCATCTTGTCCAGCAGCGGCTTGAGCACTTCGCGGAAGCCGGCGACGTTGGCCCTGATCCACCCCGGGCGGTCCACGATCAGCACCGGGGTCCCGGTGTCGGCCGGGTCCTCCTGATCGCCGAACATCCTGGTGAAGGCCCGGACGTGCGCCTCCGACTCCTTTGCGTGCCGCCGCAGTTCCGCCACGACCGCGCGCGCCTCGTCCCGGCTCACGTCCGGTCCGGGCCGCACGAAGCGGGTCGCGGTCGCGACCGCGAGGTTCCAGTCGACCATCTCCGCACCACCGATGCTCGTCATCCCTTCACGGTACGTGCTTGTCCCCCTCCCCGGGAGCGTTCCTCGCGGGGGCGCGGGCGGCGAACGGGGTTGCGGGTCGGCCGCTCGCCGGAGGCTGGGGGCACCCCCAGCGGCCGCTGGGGGTGCCCCCATGCCTTGCGGAACGACGTCCCACAACCCCCTACGTGCGGCAGCCGCAGGTGGCGAGGCCGGCGGCGAGGCGGTCGAGGGCGGACTGCGCGGCCGTGGGGTTGGTCGTGCCGTTGGTCAGGAAGGCGAACGTGAGCAGGCGGCCGTCCGCGTCGACCACCGTCCCGGCGAGCGCGTTGACCCCGGTGAGCGTGCCCGTCTTCGCGCGGACGAGCCCCGCGCCCCCGCCCGCGGAGGTGAAGCGTTCCCGCAGGGACCCGGTGAAGCCCGCCACGGGCAGGCCGGTGAGGACGGGGCGGAGCTCCGGGTGGTCGGAGTCGGCCGCCAGCGCCAGCATCCGCGCCAGCTGCTCCGCCGTGAGGTGGCCGGCGCGGTTGAGCCCGCTGCCGTCCACGAAGCGGGCCCCCTCCAGCGGGAGCCCGAGTTCGCGGAGTGCGGAGCCGATGGCCTTGGCGCCGCCGGAGAAGGACCCCGGGCGGTCCGCGGCGAGGGCGGTGTGCCGGGCGAGGGCCTCGGCGATGTCGTTGTCGCTGTTGGTGAGCATGCGCTCGACGAGGTCGGCCAGGGGTGCGGACCGCGCCTCCGCCAGCCGGTCGGCCGCGTGCGTGCGCGTGGGCGCCTTGCCGGCCTTCACCGCGCCGTCGATCTCGACGCCGCGCTTGCGCAGCAGGTCCGCGAAGGCCGCCGCCGCGTCCGCCGCCGGGTCCCACCCGCGGGCGGCCGGGCCCTTGAAGCTCTTGCCGTCGGTGCGGCCCTCGTCGGCCATCAGGGCGGTGACGGGCGCGATGTTGTCGTTGTGCCCGATGGGGTGGACGGCGGGGCCGGTGAAGAGCGAGGTGTCGTACGTGAGCTTCACCGAGCGGACGCCCTTGGCGCGCAGCGCGCGGGCGGTGTCGGAGGCCAGGGTACCCAGGGAGGCCGCCGTCCATCCGCCGCCGGGCTTCGCGCGGGCGGTCAGGGTGGGGTCGCCGCCGCCGACCAGGACGACGCGGTCCTTGCCCGCGGCGACCACGGAGGTGGTGAGCCGGTGGTCGGCCCCGAGCAGCGACAGGGCCGCGACGGCCGTGGCGACTTTCGTGGTGGAGGCGGGGACGGCGGCCGTGGCGGTGCCCTGCCCCCACACGGTCCGGCCCGACACGGCGTCGACGACGGCGCCCGTCGTCAGCGCGCCGAGCGCGGGGTCGTGCAGCAACGGGCCGAGCCGGCCCGCCAGTCCGGCCTTGGTCGGCAGCGGCGCGCCCTGCGGCCCGGACACGGCGGTGAGCACCTCGGGGGCGGGCGGCACCGGGGCGACTGCCCCCTTGTGGCCGCCCCCGCCGCCCTTCTTGTGGGGACGCGCCTGCTTCCCCTGACCGTCCCGGGAGGCGGCGATCGCCCGTTCGGCCGTACGCTGGCCTGACTCCCACGGTCCTGCTGCGGCCACAGCCGTCAGCGCCACGGCAAGTCCTGCGGCAGCCGAACCTGCCACCACCTGCCAGTTCTTCGAGACGGGCACCCCGGACCAGCCCCTTTCGCGACCACACACAAGCGTGGGAGACACTTAATCACCAGAAGTATGTGCTGATCATGGAGGACAGGCTGTGCTCGAGTTCGACGTAACGATCGAGATCCCGAAGGGTTCCCGCAACAAGTACGAGGTGGACCACGAGACCGGTCGTATCCGCCTGGACCGGCACCTGTTCACCTCGACGGTCTACCCGGCCGACTACGGCTTCGTGGAGAACACCCTCGGCGAGGACGGCGACCCGCTGGACGCCCTGGTCCTGCTCGACGAGCCGACCTTCCCCGGTGTCCTCGTGCGCTGCCGCGCGATCGGCATGTTCCGCATGACGGACGAGGCCGGCGGCGACGACAAGCTCCTGTGCGTGCCCGCCGCGGACCCGCGGGTCGAGCACCTG
Source organism: Streptomyces sp. NPDC006207 (assembly GCF_040613835.1). Lineage (NCBI taxonomy): Bacteria > Bacillati > Actinomycetota > Actinomycetes > Kitasatosporales > Streptomycetaceae > Streptomyces > Streptomyces sp. NPDC006207. The sequence goes on from NZ_JBEXSX010000002.1 coordinate 241,081, forward strand.
CGTGACATTCACCACGTCTCCGAGTTCGACCGCCTGGAGATCCAGCACTTCTTCGAGGTCTACAAGGACCTGGAGCCCGGCAAGTCCGTCGAGGGCGCCAACTGGGTGGGCCGCGCCGAGGCCGAGGCCGAGATCGAGGCGTCCTACAAGCGCCTGAAGGAGCACGGCGGTCACTGACCCCGTACGCTCCCGCGGCCACGAGGGCGGCGCGCTCCCTGCCGGGGCGCGCCGCCCTCACACGTGTCCGGGGGCGTCACCCGCAGGCGTCGAGCAGCTCGGCCAGCGCGCCGTGCAGGGCCCCGGCGAGCGTCTCGGCGTCCCGCAGGGACTCCGCGTCCGCGAGCAGCCCGATGTGGACCCGGCGGCGGTACGTGGAGACGGCGACCGCCAGCGACTGCCCGCGGGCGAGCGGGGCGATCGGGTAGAGCTCCGTCATGCGGCAGCCGTCCAGGGTGAGCGGCACGTCGAGCATCGGCACGTTGGTGACCAGCACGTCGAACAGCAGTCGCGCGGAGGCGGCGAGCAGCGGCGCGGCGAAGCGGTGCGCGAGCGGCGGCACGCTGTCGGCCAGCAGCGCGACGGCACCGGGCCCCGAGTCGGGTCCGGCGTCCTTGTTGCGGTCCATGCCCGCGCGGACGTCGCGCAGCCGGGCGAGCGGGTCGGGCTCACCGACCGGCAGCCGCAGCAGGTAGCCGGAGATGCGGTTGCCCCGGCCGCCGCGCACGCCTCTGCGGCGGCGCCGCGCCACCGGGATCAGGGCGCGCGGGCCCGGACCCGCCGGGTCGTCGCCGCGGGCCTGCATCCAGCGCCGCAGCGCGCCGGCGACGACGGCCATGACGACGTCGTTGACGGTCCCGCCGCTGGTCTTGCGGATCCGGTGCAGGTCGTCGACGTCGAGGGAGGCGGTGGCGAAGCGGCGCTCCGCGCCGCCGGGCGTCCAGGCCGCGCCCAGCGCGGCGGGCCCGCCGGGGTCGAGGGAGGCGCGCAGCACGGCCGAGCCGATGCCCAGGGCGCGCCCGGCCTCGCGCACCCGGTCCGGCAGGGAGGCGACGACCTGCCGCGGATCGGGCAGCGGCAGCGCGGGCAGGTGGATGCCGGGCCCCCGTACCTGGGCCGGTACGGCCGCCTCGGCGCCGGGCCGCGGCGCCGGCGCCGGACCCGCCGGGGCGGGGGCGGCCGCCGTGGTGCGGGCCCCCTGGTCGAGCAGGGCGGCGCCGAACTCCACGGCGCGCAGGCCGTCGGCGAGGGCGTGGTGCAGCTTGACCAGGACGTAGAAGGGCACGTCGGGCGCGCCCTCGATGACGTAGACCTCCCACGGCGGCCGGTCGCGGTCCATGGGCCGGGACATCAGTTCGGCGACGGCGGCCCGGGCGTCGGCCCGGCGGACGGCGTGGACGTGGTGCCGGGCGTCGAAGTGCTCGTCGGCCGCCCAGGCGGCGCCGCCGACGCCGTACCAGACGTCCCTCACGCGCTGCCGCATCCGCGGTACGGCCTCGGCCCGGACGGTGAGCAGCGCGGCGAGTCCGTCGGCGTCGACCGGGTGCTCCGGGTCGCGGTCGAAGACGGCCACGGCGCCCAGGTGCATGGGGTGACCCGGCGAGTCCAGGTTCCAGAAGGCGAGGTCCAGCGGGCTCAGGTGCTCGTCTGCCAAGGCTCCATGCCTCCGAAAGGTCGGGTTTTGCCCCGGAACGGACTCCAGTTGGTGAAGTGAAACCCCTAAAACCGATTACAGTCAACTACGACCACGATACGGACAGTTAACATCAGGTTGCCCGTACGATCGCCGGGCGGCGAGGCGGCGGGGCCCGGAAGGCTCAGAAACCGCGGGTCCGCTTGGCCGCCGCGCGGCGTCGTGCCTGGTCAGCGCCGCCGGGCAGCTTGATGAACAGCCGCGCGATCTCTCCTCCCAGGTTCACCCCGATGGCCACGGCGAGCGCCAGCGCCGCCGCCTTCGTCAGCGAGGCGAATCCCTGGTCCAGGTGACCGCGGGTCAGCCCGAGGAGCCCGAAGTACGTCGCGGAACCCGGCAGCAGCGGGCCGATGGCCGCCGTGACGTACGGCAGCGCGGAGGCGTACCGGTAGCGGGAGAGCACCTGGCCGAAGAGACCCACCAGGCCGGCGGCCACGGCGGTGGCCGCGACCGGCGACATGCCGATGCCGATCTTCTCCTGGTGCAGCGCCGCGTAGACCGTCCAGGCGACACCGCCGTTGAGCGCGGCGACCACCAGCACGCCGCGCTCGCACTGCAGCAGCACGGCGAAGGCCAGGCTCAGCACCATCGCGGCGACCAGTTGCACCGGCGGGTTCTCGTAGGCCCGGAAGACCTGGTCCGGGTCGAGTCCGGCACCCAGGCTGACCCCGGCGTAGAGGATCAGCGTCACGCCGACGACGATGCCGGTGAAGAGGTACATCACCTCCAGCAGGCGCGCGGAGGCGGTGATGTAGAAGCCGGTCAGGCCGTCCTGGACGGCCGCGACCAGGGCCCTTCCCGGGATCAGCGCGAAGAGCCCACCGGTGATGACCGCCGAGGCCTGCAGGGTGCTCGTACCGGGCAGGTGCTGGCCGAACCGGGCGACCAGCGCCCCCATCACGGCGGCGGGCATCGCCGCGGCGACGAACTGGTAGAACTCCGGCAGCCCGCGGCCCGCGCACAGCCAGGCCAGCCGGTCGCCCAGCATCGCGCCGAGCGCGGCGATCGCGAACACCAGCGGACCACCGCCGCCGACCAGCATGCTCGCCGCGCCGGCGAGGAGCCCGGCCGCCCCGGTCAGCAGCCAGCCCGGGTACGGGTGCCGGTTGCGGCGGATCTCGGCGAGCCGCCGGTAGGCGTCCTCCAGGCTGAGGTCGGCCGCGGTGACGTCGTTGATCAGCCGGAAGACGGCCGCGAGACGGGTGTAGTCGGTGGCCCGGCGGCGCACCGTGCGGTTGGCGGTGACCGGCGCGTCCACGAGCGAGGGCTGGTACGAGATGCCCAGCAGGGTGAACGTCACGGTCGGCTCGACCCGTCCGAGCCCGTAGGCGTGGGCGACGCCGAGCATCGCGGCCTCGACGTCCTCCGCGCCTTCGCCGCCGGCGAGCAGCAGCTCACCGATGCGCAGCGTGAGGTCGAGCACGCGCGGGACCGGTGGGCCGCCCTCCGCCTCCGGCCGCCGGGCGGGCTGCTCGGGAGCGGGGCGCTCGCCGACGGGCATGCGCAGCATCGTGCGCATCCGGTCGGGCCAGGGGGTCTCCTTGGAGAGGCTGACGACCGGGATGCCCTCGGGGGGCGTGAAGGCCGGGTGGGACAGCTGCGATGAGGTCCGCGTCCCGGGGCGGGCGAAGGCGGAACCCTGCGGTTCGGGCCTGGGCAGTTCCACGCCCAGCGGCGGGGTGAACTCCGAGCCGCCGACCGGCTGCTCGGGCTCGTCGGGCTCCTTGGGGTGCGCCACGGGATCCTCCTTTCGACGCGTGATCACTGGACGGTGCCGGGGTGCGCCAGAGGGGAGGGTGCGGTCACCCTCCCCTCTGGCACAGCGGGACGACTGCCCACTCCCTCCGTCCGCTAACGGCGGTTCGCGCGGTGCCGCCCGCCGGAGCCCCGCTGGAGCGGGGGCTGGCCGGCCTCGTCCTCGTCCGCGTACTCGGGTGCGCCGGGCAGCGGCCCGGGGCCGGCCTTGCGGGAGGCCGCGCGGGCGCGCAGGAACTCGATCGCGATCGGGACGACCGAGAGCAGCACGATGCCGACCAGGATCAGCTCGATGTGCTCGTGGACGAACGCGATCTGGCCCAGCCAGTAGCCGAGCAGGGTCACGCCGGCGCCCCACAGCAGGCCGCCGACGATGTTGTACGTCACGAAGACGCGGTAGTTCATGCGGCTGACGCCGGCGATGATCGGGGTGAAGGTGCGCACGATCGGCACGAAGCGGGCGAGCACGATCGACTTGGCGCCGTGCCGTTCGAAGAACTCGTGGGCCTTCTCGACGTTCTCCTGCTTGAAGAGCCTGGAGTCAGGGCGCCGGAAGAGCGAGGGCCCGACCTTGCGGCCGAAGAGGTAGCCCACCTGGTCGCCGGCGACCGCGGCGAGCACGACCAGCACGCAGACCAGCCAGATCGGATAGTCGAGCTTGCCGCCCGCGACCAGCAGGCCGCCGGTGAAGAGCAGGGAGTCACCTGGCAGGAAGAAGCCGATGAGCAGACCCGACTCGGCGAAGACGATCGCCAGCAGGCCGATTAGGCCCGCTGACGAGATGAGGTAATCGGGGTCGAGCCATTGCGGGCCCAGGGCGAGAGTCGTCACGCGCCAAAAGTATCAACGTGGTCGCGACCGAACCGTTCCCAGCCCGCGAACGCTCGGCTACGGTCCTCCCAAGCGTTTTACCGTGCAACACCGCAAGTCGCCCGTCACTCCTGAATCATCATGATCCGGCGGAACCCACATGACTCGCGCCATCTCCCTGCACGACGTCTCGAAGACCTACGGCCGCGGCGTGCGCGCCGTGGACCGCTTCTCCCTGGACATCGCCCCCGGCGAGTTCCTGGTGCTGCTCGGCCCCTCGGGCTGCGGCAAGTCCACGGTGCTGCGCATGATCGCCGGCCTGGAGGACATCACCTCCGGCGAGCTGCTGCTGGACGGCGAGTACGCCAACGACCTGGCACCGGGCGACCGGAGGATGGCCATGGTCTTCCAGAACTTCGCCCTCTACCCGAGCATGACCAGCCGGGAGAACATCGGCTTCCCGCTGCGCTTCGAGATGCCCGGGCAGGACACCGGGCCCCGGGTCGCGGAGACCGCGCGGACCCTGGGCATCGAGGACATCCTCGACCGCTACCCGGGCCAGCTGTCCGGCGGCGAGCGGCAGCGGGTCGCGATGGGCCGGGCCATCTCGCGGCGCCCGTCCGTCTTCCTGATGGACGAGCCGCTGTCCAACCTGGACGCCAAGCTCCGCTCGCACCTGCGCGCCGAGATCGCCCGGCTGACCCGCGGCATGGGCGTGACGACCGTGTACGTCACCCACGACCAGGCCGAGGCGATGTCCCTGGGCGACCGCGTGGCGATCATGCGCAACGGCGTGCTGCAGCAGGTGGGCACCCCGCGTGCGGCGTACCACCTGCCGCAGAACGTCTTCGTGGCCGCCTTCATCGGCACCCCGCGGATCAACCTCATGGAGGCGACCGTGGTGGCACCGCTGGACGGCGGGATGTGGATCGACCTCGGACGGCAGCGGCTCGTCCTCCCCCAGCCGCTGAGCCGGGACCACCAGATGCTCCGCATCCAGCAGGGCCGGCCGGTCATCGTCGGTCTGCGCTCGGAGGCCGTGCGCATCGACCGGCCGAGCAGCGCGCGGCCGGGCGAGGTGGTGCTGAGCGGTGTCGTGGAGCACGTGGAGTACCAGGGCCACGAATCGCTGGTACACCTCGGCACCGGCGCCCGCGCGGCCGTCGTGCCCGAACTGGAGTCCGCCCGTCCGGGCACCGGGCGGCAGCGCTCCCGGGCGGCGTCCCGGCAGGGCGGCGCGGCAGGCCTGGGCCGGCTGGTGCAGAAGGCCGCCGCTCGGGTCTCCGGCCAGGGCCAGACGGCCGTACTGGACCCGCCGGGGCAGCGGCCGGAGACCGAGCGGCCCGCCGGCGGGGGCGGCGACCTGGTCGTGCGCACCGGGCCCGACCTGCGGCTCCGTGCCGGCCAGCACGTGCCGCTGCTGGTCGACCTCGCGCACCTGTACGTCTTCGACCACGCGGGCCACCGGATCTGCCCGGCCCCGGACCGGGCACCGCACCTGGAGTACTGAGACTGCGCGGGACGGCGCACAGGGGCGACGATGCCCGTATGGGTATCGACGAGTACGGCGGCGGACAGTCGCCCCGGTCCGCCGTCCTGGTGGTCACCACGAACGACGTGCCGGGCTACCGGGTGGAACGGGTGATCGGTGAGGTGTTCGGCCTCACCGTCCGCTCCCGCCACCTGGGCAGCCAGATCGGCGCGGGCCTGAAGTCCCTGATCGGCGGCGAGCTGAAGGGACTCACCAGGACCCTGGCCCAGACCCGCACCGAGGCGATGGAGCGGCTGGTGGAACAGGCGCAGTCGCGCGGCGCCAACGCGGTGCTGGCGATGCGCTTCGACGTCGGCGAGGCCGCCGACGCCGGCACCGAGGTGTGCGCCTACGGCACGGCGGCGGTGATCAGCCCCGCGCCCGCCTAGCGTTGGCGACGATCGCGTCGTGGACGTACTGCGCGGTGCCCGGCGCGATCGCCTCGTAGAAGGCGTTGAAGCGCGGGTCCGCCAGGTACATCTCGGCGAGACCGGTGTGGATCTCGTACGTGCAGTCGTAGTAGTGGTCCACGATGAACTGCCGGTGCTCCTCGGCCAGGTCCATCGCCGCCTCGCCGTCCGCCGGGGCGCCGGACCCGCGCAGCGCGACCAGCCGGGCGCCCCAGTCCTCCTGTTCGGCCTTGATCCGCAGCCAGTCCTCCTTGGTGTAGGAGGCGGCGCGGCGCTGCGACTGCTCGTACGCCTCGGTGTCGCCCCAGCGCTCCCGGGTCTCCTCGGCGTGCCGGTCGGGGTCGTAGTCCCCGAAGACCTCGAACTTCTCCTCGGGCGTGAGGTTGATGCCCATCGTGCGTGCCTCCATGGCTCGTTGGACGGCGTCGGCCATCTCCGTCAGCTTCCCGATCCGCGCGGTCAGCAGCTCGTGCTGGCGCCGCAGGTGCTCCCGCGGGTCCGCGGCAGGGTCGTCGAGGAGGACCGCCACCTGGTCCAGGGGGAAGCCGAGCTCCCGGTAGAAGAGGATCTGCTGCAGCCGGTCGAGGTCGGCGTCGCTGTAGCGCCGGTGGCCCGCGTGGCTGCGGGCGCTGGGTGAGAGCAGTCCGATCTCGTCGTAGTGGTGCAGCGTGCGGACGGTCACGCCGGCGAAACCCGCCACCTGCCCGACCGGGTAGCCCGTGCTCGTGTTCATGACCACACTCTCCGGCCTCACGCCACGTGAGGTGCAAGTGCCATATTGGTGCGCATGCTGGGAATCACCGACCTGTCGACGTACGTGCTGGGCACCGTACTGATCGTGCTGCTGCCGGGGCCGAACTCGCTGTACACCCTGTCCGTCGCGGCGCGCCGCGGCGTCCGGACGGCGTACCGCGCGGCCCTGGGCGTCTTCCTCGGCGACACCGTGCTGATGACCGCGTCGGCGGCGGGCGTGGCCGGGCTGCTCCAGGCCAACGCCGTGCTGTTCGGCATCGTGAAGTACGCGGGCGCCGGCTACCTGGCGTGGATCGCCGTCGGCATGGCGCGGGCCGCCTGGGGCATGTGGCGCTCCCGGGGCACCGAGCCGGTGCCGGTGACGACCGCGGCCGAGGAGGTGGCGGACGCCGAGCGGCCGTTCCGGCGGGCGCTGGTGATCAGCCTGCTCAACCCCAAGGCGATCCTGTTTTTCATCTCCTTCTTCGTGCAGTTCGTGGACCCCGGCTACGCCCACCCCGCGCTGTCCTTCCTCGCGCTGGGCGCCATCGCGCAGGTCTTCAGCTTCTGCTACCTGACGCTGCTGATCTTCGGCGGCACCTACCTGGCCGCCCAGTTCCGCCGTCGCAGGCGCCTGGCGGCGGGACTGACCTCGGGCGCCGCGGCGCTCTTCCTGGGCTTCGCGGCGAAGCTGTCGATGTCCTCGGCGGGCTGACCGGCCCCCGGCCGGGACCGGTCGCCGGTCGCCGCCGACCTGCCGGTGACCGTTTTCACACGTATCGTGACGGTATGTCGCTGCACAAAGGTGCCGAGGGCCTGCCGAAGCTCGCCGTGAACCCCTTCTACGCCGGGGCCGACCCGGTCGCCGGGATGCGTGCTGCGCCGCCCAAGCACCGGCTGCCCGACGGCCCGATGGCGCCCGGCACGGCGTACCAGCTCGTCCACGACGAGCTGATGCTCGACGGCAACGCCCGGCTCAACCTCGCCACCTTCGTCACCACGTGGATGGAGCCCGAGGCCGGGGTGCTGATGGGCGAGTGCCTCGACAAGAACATGATCGACAAGGACGAGTACCCGCGCACCGCCGAACTGGAGCGGCGCTGCGTGTCGATGCTCGCCGACCTGTGGCACGCCCCCGATCCGGAGAGCGCCGTCGGCTGCTCCACCACCGGCTCCTCCGAGGCCTGCATGCTCGCCGGGATGGCCCTCAAACGCCGCTGGATGAGGCGTACCGGCGACGGCGCCCGCGCGTCCCTCGCACGCCGCCTGACCAGGCGCGGCGGCGACCGCCACCCGGGCACCGGCCGCCCGAACCTGGTCATGGGAGCCAACGTGCAGGTCTGCTGGGAGAAGTTCTGCAACTTCTGGGAGGTCGAGCCGCGCCTGATGCCGATGGAGGGCGACCGGCTGCACCTGGACGCGGACGCCGCCGTCGCGATGTGCGACGAGAACACCATCGGGGTGGTGGCCGTCCTCGGCTCGACCTTCGACGGCTCCTACGAGCCCGTGGCCCAGATCTGCGCCGCGCTCGACGCCTTCCAGGAGCGGACCGGGCTGGACGTCCCCGTCCACGTCGACGGCGCCTCCGGGGGCATGATCGCGCCCTTCCTCGACGAGGACCTGGTCTGGGACTTCCGGCTGCCCCGGGTGGCCTCGATCAACACCTCCGGCCACAAGTACGGGCTGGTCTACCCCGGCGTCGGCTGGGCGCTGTGGCGGGACAGCGACGCCCTGCCCGAGGAGCTGGTCTTCCGGGTCAACTACCTCGGCGGCGACATGCCGACCTTCGCCCTGAACTTCTCCCGGCCGGGCGCGCAGGTGGTCGCCCAGTACTACACCTTCCTGCGCCTGGGCCGGGACGGCTTCCGCACCGTCCAGCAGACCGCCCGCGACGTGGCCGTCTACCTCGCCTCGCGGATCGAGGAGTGCGGGGACTTCCGGCTGATCACCCGAGGCGACCAGTTGCCGGTCTTCGCCTTCACCACCGCCGACCACGTCACCGCCTACGACGTCTTCGACGTCTCCCGGCGGATGCGCGAGCGCGGCTGGCTGGTGCCCGCCTACACCTATCCGGCCGACCGCGAGGACCTGGCGGTGCTGCGCATCGTGGTCCGCAACGGCTTCTCCGAGGACCTCGCCGACCTCTTCCTCGCCGACCTCAAGCGCTACCTCCCCCAACTGCGCGAACAGGAGCGCCCGCTCCACCCGCCCGGCGAGGCACCCACCGCCTTCCACCACTGAGCGCCGCGTGGCGGGGCACACGCTCCCCATGGGGAAGGACGAACAGACCAAGGGCACCGTCTTCATCGCCCTCGCCGCGAACCTGGTGATCGCCGTGGCGAAGGCGGTCGGCGGGCTGCTCACCACCTCGCCTGCGCTGCTGTCGGAGGCCGCGCACTCGGTGGCCGACACCCTCAACGAGGTCTTCCTGCTGGCCGCGCTGCGCCGCAGCCGGCGCAGGCCCGACGCGCGGCACCCCTTCGGCTACGGGAAGGAGCGCTGGTTCTGGTCGCTGCTCGCCGCCGTGGGGATCTTCGTGATGGGCGGCTGCTTCTCCTTCTACCAGGGCGTGTCCGCGTTCCACGAGCGCGAGCCGCACACCACGCAGGCCTTCCTGACCGCCGTGGCCGTCCTGGTCGTCTCCCTGCTCGCCGAGGGATCCTCGCTGCTCAGGGCGCTGCTGCAGGTGCGCGGCGGGGCCCGCGAGCACGGCCGCCCCTTCCGCACCGAACTGCGCGAGGGTGACGACCCCACCCTGCGCACCGTGCTCGGCGAGGACAGCGCCGCGGTGCTCGGCGTGCTGCTGGCGCTCGCCGGCGTGGTGCTGCACTGGACCACCGGCGACCGCACCTGGGAGGCGTACGCGTCCCTGGCGATCGCCGCCCTGCTGATATACGTCGCCTACCGGCTCGGCAAGGACTGCCGGGACACCCTCATCGGCGAGGCCGCCGACCCCCGGCTGCGGCACCGGGCGCACGAACTGCTGACCCTGCAGCCGGAGATCGACACGGTCACCGCGCTGCTGACGATGCGCCTCGGGGTCGACTCGGTGCTGCTGGCCGCCCGGCTGGACCTGACCGAGGGCATCGACAGCGAGACCGTGGAGGAGGCCGCGGTCCGCATCAAGCGCACCCTGGCCGGGGAGTTCCCCGAACTGGACCAGATCTTCCTGGACGTCACGGACGCCTCCGACGAGGACCGCCGCGCGGCGCACCGGCTGAGGCGGTCCCTGCGCTCCGAGGCGGGCAAGGGCGAGGGCGGGGGCTGACCGGTCGCCCGGCCGGCCCCCGCCCTCGTGCGGGTGGTGCCGCGTGCGTCAGCGCACGTCGACGTAGACGGCGGTGCCGTCGCTGTCGAAGTGCTTGGAGTCACCGAAGTACTGGATCAGCCACTTGCCGTCGGAGGACGGCTTGCCCTTCACGGTGGCCTTGCCCGTCGAGCTCGTGGTGCCCGACGCGACGTACGTCCACTTCGTCGAGCCCTTCTTCTGGAAGAACAGCTCGACGTGCCGGCCCTTGTACGGCCGCCAGGAACCGGAGACGTACTCCTTCAACGTGCCGGTGAAGGTGACGGTGGCGCCCTTCTTCACCTTCGTCGCGGACGCCTTGATCGAGTACATCCGGGTGTTGGTGCGGGTCAGCCGGACCGGCTTGGTGGTGCTCTCGGCGAGCTGGTCGGAGACGTAGTGGTGCAGTCGGTAGTAGCCGTCGAGGTGGCCCCACTTGGTGATCGTCACCACGCTGCCGTTGTTGTCGGCGTGCGCGGTGCCGAGGTCCTGCCAGCCGGTCTTGCCGTCCTTGGAGTACTCCAGGTGGACGACCTGGGGCTGGTAGACGGACGTCACCCGGTCGTACGCGGCGTACAGCCGGGCGGACAGGGTGACCTTGGTGTCCGCGGCGATCTTGGCGCTCGCCTCGGTGAAGACAGAGTCCGCCGGGAGGACGATCGAGCCGCCGGCGGAGACGGAGGCGGACAGGTAGGGGTCCGCCTCGCCGGCCGACCAGGACCCGTACGTGGCGGGAGCCGCGATCACCTTGCCGGTGAAGGCGCCCGAGGCGTCGGTGGTGACCGTGACCTGACCCGTGCCGCTGAGCGCCAGCGCCACCGGCACCCCGGCGACCGGCGCGCCCGTGGTGTCCTTGACGTGGCCGCTGATCGTCACCGCCTGGCCGGGCACCGCGCGGGTGCGGTCGGCCGTGGCGGTGACGATCACGTCGGTCTGCCGGATCTCCGGGCTCCCGGCCTCCGCGGTGACGGACCCGTGCACCCGCCCGTCGTCCACGGAGAGCGCCGCCCTCAGCCCGGACCACGTGACGACCGGGAACTCCTGGGAGGTGAAGGACCCGTCCGCCCCGGTCACGGCCTGCCCGGTGCTGTCGGGCCGCCCGTCGACGGAGTAGTAGGTGCGGGTCACGTCGACCGTGGCGCCCTCGACGGGCACCTGGTCGCCGCTGCCCGGCTGGACGCCGAGGAGCGTGCCGGTGACGGCCGTCGTGCGGTGGTCCTTGTCCAGCACCGTCCGCGTCAGGACGGTGCCGGTGAGGACCGGCCGGAGGGTGAAGTCCAGGGTGCCGGCGCCCGTGCGGGTGACGGTGTGGCCCTGGTCGTCGGTGGCGGTGACGTCGATGGTGTACCGGCCCAGGTGCGGCATGGCGCCGCCGTCCTCGGTCAGCTTCAGCGGGGCGCCGGACGGCACCGACCACCGCTCCCCGGAGCCGGCGAGCGACAGCGCGTCCACGACGACCGCGTCGCCGTCGCGCACCGTCGCCGTGACCGAGGTGACCGCGGCGCCGGGGACGTCCGTCCACACCGGCACCGTGAAGGAGCCGCGCTCGGCGTCGGCCGTACGGGCCACACCGATGCCGACCGGGCCCGCGTCGTCGGCGAGGGCGGGGGTGACGGCGAGACCGCCGGAGAGCGCGGCCACCGAGGCGATCAGCGCGAGGGCGCGCCGGGACTCAACGGGCATTGACGTACTCCGTCTTCGACTCGCTGTAGAAGTGCGTGGAGTCGGCCTCCAGGTAGGCGCCCCACGTGCCGTCGCCGTAGGCCTTGGTGTTGAGGCTGAAACGGCCCGAGGAGTCGGTCCTCCCCTTCACGGTCCAGTACCAGGTGCTCTCGCCCTTGGGCCGGAAGACGATGACGACCTTCCCGCCCTTGTACGCCTTCCACTTGCCGCCCGACTGGTACTGCAGCGTGCCGCGGGCCTTCAGCGCACCGCCCACGCGCGGGCTGTTGGGCGTCATGTCGAAGGAGACGATCCGGGTCACCGTGCGGTGCAGGCGCTTCTTGGCCGAGGCCACCGCGAGCATCCCGTCCGACTCGGCGTGGTACAGGCGGTAGTAGCCGTCCGTGTAGCCGTAGGCGCTCACCGAGAAGGAGCACTTGCCGCCGGAGGAGTCCCCCGCGGAGCCCGACTTGAGGGTCTTCCAGCCGGTGCTGCCGTTCTTGGAGTACTGCAGGGAGACCTGCGCGTTCCAGCAGGAACCCGCCAGCTTGCCCTTGGCCGTGACCTTCTTGTAGGCGTCCAGCGACATCGTGACGCCCGAGTAGGAGCCGGCCGTGGGCACGTTGACCAGGTGCTCGGCGTAGGCGAAGCCGGACACGTACTCCGACGGCTTGACGTAGGTGTAGTGGTACGTCGTCCTCGTCGCCGTCGCCGCGAGCGAGAAGTTCCCCGAGGCGTCCGCGGTGCCCGTGCCCATCAGGCCGGGCGTGGTGTACCGGTACACGTCCGGGGGCTGCGGGGTGGTGACCAGGGGCGCGCCGGCAAACGGCTTCCAGCCCTCGTCGGTCAGCCGCTGGACGGTGCCCCGCATGGTGAAGGTCTTGCCCTGGTGGACCCGCTTGGCCGACGGATCGGCGCTGATCCGGTACTGCACCGCCTTGGCCGGCAGCTCCGGGAGGGCGGCCGGGGCCACCGGGTCGGTGTCGGCCCCGCCGCTGACGACGGCGGTGCCCGCGGTGAGCGCGCCGCCGGGCGTCACGCCGACCGAGAAGGTGCCGTCGGCTCCGGACGTCGCCGTCGCCGAGCCGTGCTTGGTGTCGACCCCGACGCGGGCGGTCCAGTTGACCCGCACCGGAGTGCCGGGCGCGGCCGGGCCGGTCGTGCCCGTCGCGGGGTCAAAGGTCGTGACGGCGCCGGTGAGCACCGCCGACTGGTGGTCGAAGTCGGTGTGGTCGCGGTCGTAGGCGAGCGTGCCGACCCCGGTGTGCAGCCGGTAGCCGAAGAGCCCCGCCCCGCCGTGTGCGGCGCCGCTCCAGTGCTGGACGGTGCCGCCGGGCAGGCGGTAGTCGACGTCCACCGGGTAGTCGCCGAACGCCGTGCCCGCGGGCAGGCCGACGGGCCGGTCGGTGTACCAGCCGCGCTGCCACGAGAAGGACAGGTCGTCGGTCGAGGCCAGTACGGGCGCGTCCGCGGCCGCGGAGGCCCGGACGCTCACCTTGACCCACAGCGCCTGGCCGTCGGCCAGGCCCACGGCCAGGGTGCCGTCGTCGCCGGTGGTCAGACCGCTGACCGTCACGTCGTCGGCGAAGGCCGGCCAGACGGTCAGCGGTCCAGCCGCGAGGCCGGTGGTGAGAAGGAGAACGGATGCACTTCGGAGGACGGCAGCCCGATGTGCGCGCGGTATGCGCATGCAGGACCCCCCACAGGTCAGAAAGCGGCGCCGAAACGGTCAGCGCCGGAGGCCGAACAATAGCGAACCTGTGAGGGAGTTGTGGGGGGCGGGGCTCCCGTGCCGGTCGGCGGCCGTCAGCCGCCGATCCGCACGCCGTGCCGGGCCAGCCAGGGCAGCGGGGCGACCGACGAACCCATCTGCGGCGTGACACGGACCTCGAAGTGCAGGTGCGGACCGGTGGAGTTGCCGGAGTTGCCGGACCGGCCGATCCGTTCGCCGGCGCGGACCCGCTGTCCGGGGACGACCTCCAGCACGGACAGATGGGCGTAGTGCGTGCAGTAGCCGTCGTCGTGCCGGACCACGACCTGGTTGCCGAAGCCGTCACCGCACGCGGCCACCACCACCGTGCCGTCGCCCACCGCGCGGACCGGGGTGCCCGGCGGCACCGCGAAGTCCTGGCCGGTGTGGCGGTGCGCCCAGTGCGCCCCGGAGGCGTCGTAGCCGGCGGTGAGCGTGTAGTGCGCCACCGGGCGCACCCAGTGCGGGGCGCCCGCCCGGTGGGCGGCGGCGGACGACCGGGGCGGGGTCCGGGGGAGGTCGCGCGGGCAGTCCGCCGAGAGTCCCTCGTGGGCCATGAGCGCCAGGTCCCGGGCGGACAGCCCGGCCCGGGCGCGCAGCAGCCGCGCCTCGATGCGCCGGCGGAGCGCGTCCTTGCGACGGGCCTCGCGGGCCAGCACCGCCAGCGTCCGGTGGACGGCCTCGGTGTCCGCCGCCAGCCGGCGCTCGGCCAGCATCCGCTCGGCCAGCAGCGCCGCCTGCGCGTGGTCGCCCTGCCGGGCCAGCGTCGCGCCCTCCAGCAGCCGGTCGGGCCGCCCGGACAGCAACAGCCGCGCCGAGGGTCCCAGCCCCCCGTTGCGGTACTCGCTGCGCGCCATCGCCCCGATCCGGTCCCGCAGCACGTCCAGCCGCCGCCGTTCCACCGCCGCTGCCCGGTGCAGCAGGCGCAGGTCGGCCCGCTTGCGGCGGACCGCCCGCTCCGCGTCCTCGTACGCCTGCACCGCACGGGCCGCCTGCGCGTACAGCCGCTCCACCCGGGCCGGGGGGCCCGGGCGCGGCCCGGGGTGCTCGCCGGCCACCGCCGGCGAGGCGGTCAGCAGCAGGCAGAGGGCCACGGCCGCCGTCCTCCATCGCATCGCCCGATCCTTTCGGGCCGGTCACCGCGGGGCCCGGACGACACGCCCCGCCGCCCGGCGGCCACCCGGCGGGGTGACCGCATCCGGGCGTGCGCCCGGCGGGGGACCGCCCGATCATGGGAACGGGCGCACTCGGCGGACAGGAGGGTGACCGGGTGAGCGGTGACGGTGAGCCCGGCGGCTGGTCACCGCCGGACGACGGGGTCCTGCGGCAGGTGCTGGACGGCACCCCCGCGGGCGTGGGCATCTACGACCCGCAACTGCGCTACGTCTACGTCAACCCCGCCCTGGCCCGGATGAACGGCCTGCCCGCCGAGGCGCACCTCGGTCGCCGGATCACCGAGGTGCTGCCGGACCTGGACGACGCGGGCGAGGAGGCGCTGCGCCAGGTCCTGTCCGACGGCAAGTCGCGCGAGGTGCCCTCCAGCGGCCGCACGCACGCCGAGTCCGGGACGGGCCGGCGCTACTGGCAGGGCGCGTACCACCGGCTGGACGCGGCGGACGGCACGGTGCTCGGCCTCGTCGGGATCATGCTGGAGGTCAGCGCGTCGCGCCAGCACCAGCAGGAGCTGGAACGGGCCCGGGAGCGGCTGGCGATCCTGGACCGCGCCGCCACCTTCATCGGCACCACCCTGGAGATGGACGAGACCTGCGCCGAGCTCGCCGGGTTCCTCGTGCCGCTGCTCGCCGACATCGCCACCGTCGAGGTCTTCCCCACCGAGCGCTCCACCCCCTACAACCGCGGTCTGCTGCGGCTGCGCCGGGCGGCGATGGCCGCGCTGCCGAACCTGCGCGAGCAGGTCAAGATCTTCGGCGAGCCCGGGGAGTACGTGGAGTACCCGTCGGGCACGACCATCCCGCGCTGCCTGCAGTCGGGCAGCCCGGTGGTGCAGAGCCTCTTCGAGGACGACGCCCTGGGCCACGGCGGGTCGGCCCGCGAGCGGATGGCCGCCTTCCGCTCGGTGGGCATCCACTCGGCGCTCGTCGTGCCGCTCGCGGCGCGCGGCGAACCCATCGGCACGGTGACCCTGGTCCGCTGCGGCGAGTCCCCGGGGTTCACCGAGCGGGACACCGAGACCGTCCAGGACATCGTCCGGCGGGCCGCGATCTACCTCGACAACGCCCGCCGCTACACCCACGAGCACGGCATCGCCCTGGAGTTGCAGCGTGCCCTGATGTCGGAGCCGGGCTCCCCGCACCCCTCGGTGGAGGCCGCGTTCCGCTACCAGCCGGCCGGCAGCACCGCGCTGGTGGGCGGCGACTGGTACGACGCCGTACGGCTGTCCTACGGGCGCACCCTGCTGGCCATGGGCGACGTCATGGGGCACGGGGTGGAGGCCTCGGTCGACATGAGCCAGTACCGCTCGATGCTGCGCTTCGTGGCCGCGGCCGACCTGCCGCCGCACCGCATTCTGCGCCGGCTGGACACCCTCATCTCGGAGACCGAGTCGGGCCGTCCGGCGAGCTGCCTGCTGGCCCTCGTCGACCCGGTGCGCAACACGTGCACCTTCTCCAGCGCCGGTCACCTGCCGCCCGCCGTCATCCGGCCGGACGGCACGGTCGACATCGTCGACGTGCCGGTCGGGCCGCCGCTGGGCACCGGCCACGGAGGCTACGAGCCCGTCGCGGCCTCCTGCCGGGCCGGCGACGTCCTGCTGCTGTACACGGACGGTCTGGTGGAGCGGCGCGGGGAGGACATCGACGCCTCGCTCGACCGCCTCGCCGGGTTGCGCCTGCACTCCGACGGTGATCTGGGCGGACTCGTCGACCGGGTGCTGTCCCTGCTGGTCGTGGAGCCGGCCGACGACGACATCGCGGTCCTCGCGGCACGGATCATGCGATAGGCGGATCAACCGCTCGGAGTACCACAACAGGCGCACCTCGACTTGCGCCCGCACGATGATCAGACGGGCCGCCGCAGGGGCGGGCCCGGGAACCGGCCCCTCGGGGAGGATCTGCCGTGACCGTCAGTCTGGCGCATCTGCGTCGTTGCTCCGTTGCCGTCGACCTCGGGGCGTCGCGCACCCGTGTCTACCTCAAGCACCAGGGACTCGTCGTGGACGAGCCCAGCGTGGCCGCCGTCAACGCGCACAGCGGTGCCCTCATCGCGGTCGGCTCGCTCGCCGAGAAGATGACAGGGCGCACGCCCGAGCACATCCGCGTGGTCCGCCCCATCCAGGCCGGCATGGTCGTCGACATCGAGATGGCCCAGCGCATGCTCCGTCACCTGCTGGGCGGTCAGCTCCGCAAGGCCTGGCGGCGCAAGCCGATGCTCCGGGCGGCCGTCTGCACCCCCAACGGCAGCGGGCCGCTGGCCCAGCGGGCCGCCGTCGAGACGATGTACGGCCTCGGTTCGCGGCGGGTCGAACTCGTCGACTCCGTCATCGCGGCCGCCATCGGGTGCGGACTGCCGGTCGAGCAGCCCGAGGCGACGATGATCATGCTGGCCGGGGCGAGCACCACGCAGATCGCGGTCATGTCGATGGGCGCGATCGTCGCGGCGGAGACCATCGCGGTGGGCGGCGAGGCGATCGACCACGCCGTCGTCCAGCACCTGCGCAACACCCACGAACTGGTGCTGCCCAGCCAGTCGGTACGGCCCCTGCACGAGATCCTCTCGGCGCCCGGCCCCACCGCGCCCAGCGCCGAGGTCCAGGGGCGCGACGTCGCCAGCGGCATCGCCCGTACGGTCCGCGTCGACACCGAGGCGGTGCGGCAGGCGATCCGGATGCCCATGGCGACGCTGGTCGACGGGATCGGCCAGACGCTCAGGCGGTGCCCGCCGGACCTGGTCGCCGACCTCACCGACCGCGGCATCATGCTCGCGGGCGGCAGCGCGCTGCTTCCCGGCCTGGACATGATGCTCCGTCAGGCCACCGGGATGCCGGTCACGATCGCGGACCGGCCCGACGTCTGCGCGGTGCGCGGGCTGGGCGCGATGATGGAGGGCCACCCCGTCCCGATGCCGCTCGACCCGCTGTCCGTGTAGGCCCCGGGCCGGGTTCAGACGTCCAGGACGAGACGGGAGCCGGCGGCTCCTCGCGAGACGCAGACGAGCATCGCGTCGTCCGTACGGCGGGCGGTCGCACTGCCGCCGTGGCGGACCGCGTCCGCGCCCGCCAGGACCCGGACCCGGCACGTGCCGCAGAAGCCCTGGCGGCAGGAGTACGACGTCGCGGGCCGCGCCCCCGTCAGGACGGAGAGCGCGGTGCGGTCGGCCGGGACGGGGAGCACCTCCCCGTCCCGGCCGAGCTGCATCTCGAAGGCGGTGCCGTCCGTGACCGGCGGCGGCGAGAAGCGCTCCACGTGCAGCACCGGGGCCGGGCGCAACGCCGGGATCAGCGCGGGCGGACCGCAGAAGTAGACCGCCGTACCCGCGTCCGCGCCCGCCAGCAGTTCCGCCCCCGTCGGGGGACCACCGGCCTCCTCGTCGGTGCGGACCCGCACCCGCCACGGCTCGTGCCCCGCGAACTCGGCCAGCTCCGCCAGGAACGGCAGCGTCGCCCGGCTGCGCCCCGCGTACACCAGGCGCCAGTCCGCCCCGGCAGCGGCCGCGGCGCGCACCATCGGCAGGATCGGCGTGATCCCGATGCCGCCCGCGAGGAAGAGCAGCGACCCGGAGCCGGTCAGGGCCAGGGGGAAGGCGTTGCGCGGGCCGAGGGTGCGCAGGACCGCGCCCGGGGCGAGGGCGTGCATCTCGCGGGACCCGCCCTCCCCGTCCGGGACGAGCCGCACCGCCACCCGATAGGCGTCCCGTTCGGCCGGGTCGCCGCACAGGCTGTACTGGCGGCGCCGCCCGGACGGCAGGTCGAGGTCGAGGTGGGCACCGGGGTGCCAGGCGGGCAGCGCGGCGGTGCCGCCGTCCGCCCGCACCAGCCGCAGCCCCACGACGCCCTCGGCCGCCGCGGTGACCTCGGCGACGCGCAGGGCCAGCGAGCGGTCCACGGCGGCCGGTTCGCGCACCGGCCGCCGCCCGCTGCCGCGCACCAGCAGCGGGGTGATCCGGGCGAGCAGCGCCAGCAGCGGCTCCGGGCGGGAGCCGCCGGCCCGGCGGGGCGGCGGGGTCGCCCATGCCGGAGGCGGGGGCAGGGTGCTCGGGTCGGGCAGGGACACGTGCGGGGACCCCCTAGTGGAGCGCCGCGCGCGCGGCGGGCGAGGACGCGAGGTAGGCGACGGCCTGCGTGGTGGACCCGTACTGCGACGGGTGGTAGCCGGGCCGCAGGTAGGAGAAGAAGAGCCGGACGACCGCGTGCGGCGGCGGCAGCAGCCCCCGCCGGGCACCGCGGTACCAGTCGCGCCAGCGCGGCTTCCCGGCGCCCACCGGGTCCTCGGCCATGAGGCAGCGCAGCCCGCGCACCCACCAGTAGAGCAGCACGGGGAAGGCGACCAGGTGCGCCCGCACCCGGTGCCGGTAGCGGCCGTCGAGATGGGTGAACAGGTCGTACGCGACGGCGCGGTGCTCGACCTCCTCCGCCCCGTGCCAGCGGTAGAGGTCGAGGACGGCCCCGGCCTTCTCGTGCTTGTCGAGGGCGTCCAGCGCGTGCGCGTTCAGGATCCAGTCGCCGAGGAAGGACGTCACGTGCTCAATGGCGGCGATGATCGCGACCCGCTCGACGAGCCAGCCGTGCGCGGCCCTGCCGGTCAGACCGCGGTCGCCGAGCATCTCCTGGAAGAACCAGCGCAGTTGGGCGACGAACCGCTCGGTGTCCAGACCCGCGTCGTTGAAGTGGCCCAGCAGCGACTGGTGGGCCCGGGAGTGCATGGCCTCCTGGCCGATGAAGCCGATGACGTCCTCGCGCAGCCGGTTGTCCCCGATCATCGGCACGGTCTGCTGGAAGACGGTGAGGAACCAGTCCTCGCCCTCGGGGAGCAGGATGTTGAGGACGTTGGCGAAGTGGGTGAGGAACGCGTCGTCGTCCAGGTAGCGGACGGGCAGGCCGTCCCAGTCCCAGTGCACGTCGCGGGGCTTGAGGACGAGGTGCTCGGGCTCGGCGGTCATGCCGCGGTCCTCTCCTTCTCCGCACGTTCGACCAGGCGGGCGGCGTGCTCGGCGACGAGGTCCGGGCGGTGGGACGGCAGCCAGTGGCCGCCGTCCACGTGGTGGACCTCGGCCCCGGGCGCCCAGTCGGTGATCTCGGTCTGCCAGGGCGGCAGGACGAACACGTCCTTGGACGGGGCCAGCACGACCGCGGGGAGCGCGGCGTGCCGGACCCGGGGGCGGAACATGCGGGGCAGCACATTGGCGCGGTAGAGCTTGAGCCCGGCACGGTTGCGGGCGGCGAGCCCCGGGCTGTAGCCGGAGGGGCCCTCGCCGGTCTCCAGGCGGCGCAGGGCCGTGACGACTCCGTCCAGGAGGCCGCTGCGGCAGGCGAGTTCGGCGACCCCCACCAGGTGGAAGAAGCCGACGTACTGCGAGGCCAGCGACTGCTTGGCGAGCTTCAGCAGGCGGGCGGGCGTCGGCCGGCGCAGCTGGGCGCGGTACCAGCGGCCGGTGTGGTCCAGGTCGGGGCCGGAGATCGAGGTGATCGAGGCGTAGCGGTGGGCGAGCTCCGGAGTGCTGACGGTGTGCCAGCTCTGCACCGACCCCCAGTCGTGGGTCAACAGGTGGACCGGGGCCCGCGGGCTGACCGCGTCGGCGACGGCGGTGGTGTCGGCGGCGAGCTGCGGCAACCGGTAGGCGCGGGTGCGGCGTGGGACGTCCGAGGCGCCCGAGCCGCGCACGTCGTACGTCACGACGTGGAAGCCGCGGGCGGCGAGGCGCCCTGCGACGCCGTCCCACACACCGTGGTCGTCGGGGAAGCCGTGCACACACAGCACCGTGGTCCCGGCCGGGTCCCCCTGCTCGTACACCGCCAGCCGCACCCCGTCGGAGGCCGTGACCCAGCGCTGCGCCATGTCCGCCGCCCTTCGTCTTCGCCTTCGCGTCACCGCGTCGTCGGTCGGTCGTCGGTTCGCCGTTCCCGGCGGCCACGATGGCAGCTTGTTGACGCCGTGTCTAGCAGTGGGACGGTATAGCTTTGCCGCCGTGACCGGTGAGAACGCGATACTGCGACGACGGCTCGGCGTCTTCGACGCCACCGTCGTCGGGCTCGGCTCGATGATCGGCGCCGGGGTCTTCGCGGCCTTCGCCCCGGCCGCCCGCGCGGCAGGGTCCGGGCTGCTGCTCGGGCTCGCGGCGGCCGCCGTCGTCGCCTACTGCAACGCCATGTCCTCGGCCCGGCTCGCCGCGCTCCACCCCGCCTCGGGCGGGACCTACGTCTACGGGCGCGAACGGCTCGGGCCGTTCTGGGGCTACCTGGCGGGCTGGTCCTTCGTCGTCGGCAAGACCGCCTCCTGCGGGGCGATGGCGCTGACGATCGGCGCGTACGCCTGGCCGGAGCAGCAACGGGCGGTCGGCGTCGCCGCGGTCGTGGCGCTCACCGCCGTCAACTACGCGGGCGTGCAGAAGGCGGCCTGGCTCACCCGGGGCATCGTCGCGGTCGTCCTCGCGGTGCTCGCGGCCTTCGTGGTCGCCGCGACCACCGGCGGCGACGCGGACGCCGCCCGGCTGGACATCGGGGCCGACGCGACCGCGGGCGGGGTGCTGCAGGCGGCCGGCCTGCTGTTCTTCGCCTTCGCCGGGTACGCCAGGATCGCCACGCTCGGCGAGGAGGTCAAGGACCCGGCGCGCACCATCCCCCGGGCCATCCCGCTCGCCCTCGGCATCACCCTGGCCGTCTACGCCGCCGTCGCCGTCGCCCTCCTCGTGGTGCTGGGCCCGCAGGGGCTCGCCCGTTCCGCGGCGCCCCTGGCCGACGCCGCGGGCGGCCTCGCGCCGCTGATGCGGGTGGGCGCGGCGGTCGCCGCCACCGGATCCCTGCTCGCGCTGATCCTCGGGGTCTCCCGCACCACCCTGGCCATGGCCCGCGACGGGCACCTGCCGCGGACCCTGGCCGCGGTGCACCCCCGGTCCGGGGTGCCGCACCACGCCGAACTCGCCGTCGGCGCGGTCGTCGCCGTGCTCGCCGCCACCGCCGACCTGCGCGGGGCGATCGGCTTCTCCTCCTTCGGCGTCCTCGCCTACTACGCCGTCGCCAACGTCTCCGCCTGGACCCTGGGCCCCGGCGCCCGGCGCGCCGTCCCCGCCCTCGGCCTGCTCGGCTGCCTCGCCCTGGCCTTCGCCCTCCCCTGGACCTCCGTCGCCGCGGGCGCGGCCGTCCTCGCCACCGGGGCGGCGCTGTACGCCGCACGCGCCCGCCACACCCGGCCCGCCTGACGCCCACCCCACTCCGCGGGCCAACTCCCCACCCGCCGGCCGCGCCCGCCAAGCGGCCCCGGGCGAAGCGGCGTTGCCCGACTGAGATCCATCCGCAACGGCCCCGATGCCACCCGCCCGCCCCCTCCTGCGTCACAGTCGCAGAAGGCGCAGGGGGCGCCCCCGGGGGGAAGCAGGTGACGGTGATGCGGCGGATCACGGCGGCGGTGCTGACGGCGGTGGCGGCGGGAGCGGTCCTGACGGGTTGCGGCGCGAACACCGACCGGGGCCACGCCGGTGACACGCGGCGGCCCGGACCGGTACGGGGCGCGGACGGCGCCCCCAAGGACGGCGGCTCCGAGTGGAACGGGCAGGGCACGGAGGAGGACCGGGGCCCGGAGCGGGCGCCCGACGCGTCACAGCTGTCGACCTTCGCGCTGGACGTCGACACCGCCTCGTACGGCTACGCCAAGCGGCGGCTCGACGAGGGTTCGCTGCCCTCCCCCGCGGACGTGCGCCACGAGGAGTTCGTCAACAGCTTCCGCCAGGACTACCCCGCCCCCGAGGGCGACGGCTTCTCCGTCACCGTCGACGGCGCCCGCATCGGCGACGAGGAGGGCTGGTCCCTCCTGCGGGTCGGCCTCGCCACCCGCCCCGCCGACGAGGGGAACCGGCCGCCGGCCGTGCTCACCTTCGTCGTGGACGTCTCCGGCTCCATGGGCGATCCGGGCCGGCTGGACCTCGTCCAGAAGGCGCTCCGCGCCGCGGTCGGCGAGCTGCGGGACGACGACTCCCTCGCCGTCGTGACCTTCAGCGACCGCGCGCGGGTCGCCCTGCCGGCGACCCGGCTCGGCGCCGGAGGCGCCCGGCAGCGCGCCCTGTCCGTCGTCGACCGCCTCGCGCCGGAGGACTCCACCAACCTGGAGGCGGGCCTGCGCACCGGCTACGACGTGGCCCTGGAGAGCGCCCGGCGCGGGGCCACCAACCGGGTCGTCCTGCTCTCCGACGCCCTCGCCAACACCGGGCAGACCGACCCCGACGCCCTGCTGGAACGGATCGACCGGGCCCGCTCACAGCACGGCGTCGCCCTGTTCGGGGTCGGCGTCGGCAGCGAGTACGGCGACGAACTGATGGAGCGGCTGGTCGACAGGGGCGACGGCCACACCTCGTACGTCTCCACCCCGGCCGAGGCCCGCGCCCTGTTCGTGGACCAGCTGCCCGTCAACATCGGCCTGCGCGCCCGCGACGCCAAGGCCCAGGTCTCCTTCGACCCGAACACCGTCGAGCGCTACCGCCTGATCGGCTTCGAGGACCGCGCCGTCGCCGACGAGGACTTCCGCGACGACCGCGTCGACGGCGGCGAGGTCGGCCCCGGCCACACCGTCACCGCGCTCTACGCCGTACGCCTGAAGGCGGGCGCCCGCGGCCACGTCGCCACCGCGACCGTGCGCTGGCTCGACCCGCACGACCGCACCCCGCACGAGGCGTCGGGCGCCGTCGAGGCGGACCGGCTGGCCGGCCGGCTGTGGGACTCCGGCACCTCGCCGCGGCTCCGGGTGGACGCGGTGGCCGCCTACTTCGCCGACGCGCTGCGCACCTACGACACCGGCGACGAGCAGCTGCCCGGCGCCCCCGGCCTCGCCCGGCTCGGCGACCGCGCGCACGCCCTGGCGGCGACCACCGAGGACCCGGCGGTACGCGACCTGGCGGAAGCCGTGGACAGCGCGTACGCGCTGCGCGCGGGCTGATGGAGTATCAGTGAACCCATGACAGAAGAGAAGGAACCCGAGCCCCGGCTCGACGCCCGCTTCAGCAGCGCCGGCGCGGCCCCCACCACCTGGCACGACGCCCGCGGGCACCTGGCCGGAGCCGAGATCTACTGGCTGACCACCGTCCGTCCCGACGGCCGCCCCCACGTCACCCCGCTCATCGGGGTCTGGCTGGACGACGCCCTGCACTTCTGCACCGGCGCCGACGAGCGCAAGGCCAAGAACCTCGCCCGCAACGGCCGGGTCGTCCTCACCACCGGCAACAACGCGCTCGGCGAGGGCCTGGACGTGGTGCTCGAGGGCAAGGCGGCCCGCGTGCGCAGCGAGAACCAGCTGCACCGGATCGCCGCGGCGTACGAGACCAAGTACGGCTCCGGATGGCACTTCGACGTGGGCGACCAGGTCCTCGTCGGCGACGGCCACGAGGCCCTGGTGTACGAGGTGGAGCCCACCACCGCCTTCGCGTACGCCCGCGGCACCACCTACAGCCAGACCCGGTGGCTGTTCTAGGCGTACGCGGCCGGGACGTGGCGCGGGCCGTGCCGGAGGTCCGGTCGCCGGAGCGGGCGGGTGCCCCGGGGCGCAGGCCGTTCCCTCACCCCCGGGAACCCGGGGACGGACCCGGGCCCCGGCCGCGCTCCCGTCCCGGTCCGGCGCCGGCCGGGCCGTGGAAGGCGGCGCGGTCGGCGGCGGCGGTACCGCGTTCCCAGCCCTCGCGGTCACGGCCCCTGAGCCGCTGCGTGCGGGTCTCGGGGAACATCGCGTCCGCGGCGCGGCCGACGGCGACCTCGCGCGCCGCCAGCACGGGGAGCACCTCCCTGGACCCGCCCGCCTCCGCGGCTTCCTCCGTCGCGTCACGGGCGGCGGCGGCCAGGCGCTCGCCGATCCGGCCCGCGTAGGCGATGAGGAAGGACTCGCGGAAGTCCCGCGACAGGTCCCCGCCCCTGGCGCCGCCCCTGCCGCCCCTGCGTCCCGGGCGACGCGTGGCCGGCCCCGGGGCGCCGCCGCCGCGCATGGCCGCCTCGGCCTGCACCAGCAGCGAGGTGTACAGCACCTCCACGGCCTCCAGGTCGGCCTCCCAGCCCACGACGGTCGAGAAGCCGAACTCCGCCGACCACACGGCACGGCAGCGGTTCGCCGCCGCGACCGCGTCCAGCAGCAGCGCCTTCGGCGCCTCGTACGGACGCTCCACGCCGATCCGCCGCGCGCCGGGACCGCCGCCGCCCGGCGCCTTGCCCGCGACCAGCGCCTCGTCCACGCTGTGCCGTGCCATCAGGTGTTGGGCCTTCGCGCTCAGCGCCTCCGCCTCCTCGGGGAAGGCCGTGGACTCCGCCTTCGCCAGCAGCGCCCTGATCCGCCGCAGCATCGGATGCCCCGCACCGCCCGCAGCGGGCGCGGCCGGTGCCGGCGGCGTGATCCCGGGCAGCCGCCCCAGCAGGCGGACGAGCTCCAGCACGGCCGTCGCCACCGTGAAGCGGTCCAGCCGCTCGGCCGCCCCGTACGCCGTCAGGAGGCCCGCCGGGTCAGCGCCCCCGTCGGCGGTCAGACGCCCGGCGAGCCGCACGTGCTCCGGGCGCAGTTCGCGGCGCACCATCCGCAGCAGGTCGGCGTCCTCCCAGCCGCGCGCCCGGCAGCCCCGCAGCAGCCCGCCCACCGCGGTCGCCACCGCCCGGCCGACCTCGTCCCACCCGGCCTCCGCCGCCGCCATCGCCGACGCCCCGGCGTCCAGCGCCGTCTCGACGTCCCCCTCCGGCGCCCCCAGGACACCGGCGAACGCCGCCTCGACCACCGTCATCGCATCTCGCACGCGGTTCAGGATCGCACCGACACACCGCGCACGGAGCACGGTGCCCGCCCGCCCCGACGGGCCGGGCCGGGGTACGGAGCCGAGAACGCCGACGGTGGGCGTGCGGGCCGGGACGTCCGCACGACCGGGTTCCACGCCGACGTCATGGCCGAGCCCGCACCTGCGGTCGCCGGATTCGGCCCGGTAGCCATCGCCCTGCCCGGCCACGGCCGCGTCCCGGCTCCCGGGGACCTGCCGATCAGGAACCGCGCCCGCCTCGTGGAACGGCTCGCCGCCGACACGGGCTGCGACGT
The DNA here is from genome assembly GCF_040613835.1 of Streptomyces sp. NPDC006207. Classification (NCBI taxonomy): domain Bacteria; kingdom Bacillati; phylum Actinomycetota; class Actinomycetes; order Kitasatosporales; family Streptomycetaceae; genus Streptomyces; species Streptomyces sp. NPDC006207. The sequence continues at coordinate 266,925 of NZ_JBEXSX010000002.1, forward strand.
CGTCGTCGTCCGCAGCCTGCCGGCTCGCCCGGCTGCGCGCCGTCGGCGTCCGCGCGGTCGTCGTCGGCGGGACCGCCGACGACATCGGCCTCACCGACCGGGAACGGCTCGACCTCGGCACCTGCACCGCGCCGGGTACGGCTTCCTCTTCGAACGACCCGGCCGCGCCGCGGAGATCATCGCGGCACCGCCGCCGGGATCAGCCGGCCGCGCCGCCCCGCTCCACCAGGACCGGCCACAGGCGCTCCGCCAGCACCGGGTCGGTGCGGGCCACTTCACGCCCCAGGGCGGACGCGGCCGCGGCGAGCGCGCGGCGCAGTTCCGCCGGCTCCGCCGAGCGCACCAGCGTGGCGTGCAGCGGCCCCGTGACCTCGTCCGGCAGCAGGTGGGCGCCCTTGGCGTAGGCCGCGGGGTGCCCAAGGCGCAGGCAGGCGAGGGCGATGACCTGGGTGCGCACCGCGCCGATCCAGTGCTCGGCCTGCCACAGCCGGCCCCGCTCGATGCTCGCCGCAGCGTGCAGGACGTGGTGCCAGCCGAGTCCCGCCGGCGTCCCCGGGTCGGCCGGCGCCGCCTCCGGCGCCCGGCCCGCGGAGCCGAACACCGTCCGCCACTGCGGCCCCCGGGGTCCGAACTGCTCCTCCGGCGTGAACGCCAGGTCCGCCTCCAGCGCCCCCGGCAGCAGGAACACCCGGTAGACGGTCGCGCCCGCCGGCAGGTCCCAGTGGTGCAGCGCCCCGAACCCGGGCCCGTACAGCCACGCCGTCCAGCGGGCCAGCGCCGCGCCCACCTCGCCCCGCACCCCGAGCACCAGGTCGACGTCGGACCACCGGTCGCCGCCGCCCGGGACCGCGAGCGAACCGGTGAGCGCGGCCCCGGTGACGTCCGGGTCGTCCGCGGCGAGACCGAGCAACCGGGCCCGTACGCGGTCGCGTTCCCCGGGTCTGAACATGCCCTCACCGTAGCGAAGCGGGCGCCGCGCGTCCGGGCCGGTCATCCGCCGGTCGCCCGCCGGTCGTCCGGCGGACATCCGGTGATGGGAACGTGCGGGCGTGACTCGCACGATGGCTCTCGGGCTGGCCGGTACCGCCGCGCTGGCGATCGGCGGCATGGCCGCGGGGGCGCTGCCGGTACGGGACGGGATCGCGCTGCCGCAGGGGCAGGCGGCGGCCGGACTGCTGGTGGCGTACTTCGGCCTCGGGCTGCTCGTCGCGGCGTGGTGGCAGCTCGGCCGGCTGGTGCGCGGGCCCCGGCCCCCGTCGATACGCGCGCTGCTGACGACGTTCGCCGTGTGGGCGGCACCGCTGCTGCTGGCCCCGCCGCTGTTCAGCAGGGACGTCTACAGCTACCTGGCGCAGGGCACGATGGTGAACGCGGGCATCGACGCCTACACGCACGGGCCGGGCGTGCTGGGAGGTACGGCGGCGGCCGAGGTGCCGGCGATCTGGCGGAACAGCCCCGCGCCGTACGGGCCGGCGTTCCTGGCGCTGGCGCGCTTCGGGGCGCACGCCGGGGTCGCCGGGATGCGGGCGCTGGCCTTGCTGGGGGTGGCCCTGCTGGCCACGCTGCTGCCGCGGCTCGCCCGGCGCTGCGGCGCGGACCCGGCCGCGGCCGTGTGGCTGGGGGCGCTCAACCCGCTGGTGCTGCTGCACCTGGTGGCGGGGGCGCACAACGACGCCGTGATGCTCGGCCTGCTCGGCGCGGGCCTGGGCGCGGCACTCGCCCGGCGCCCGGTCGTGGCCGCCGCGCTGGTCACCCTGGCCGCCCTGGTCAAGGCGCCCGCGGCGCTCGGACTGCTGGTCGTGGCCAGCCTGTGGGCCGAACACCTGGAGGGCCGCCGGCGCCTGGCGCGCGCCGGAGCGGCCACGGCGGCGGTCGCCGGCGCGGCCACCGTGGCGGTCACCGCCGTCACCGGCGTCGGCTACGGCTGGATCGGCGCGCTGACCACGCCCGCCTCCGCCTCCAACTGGTCCCTGGTCAACGTCCTGGGGCGGTTCGCCGGCACCCCGGACGTCTGGCGGCTGCTCGGCATGGCCGCGGCCGCGCTCGTCATCGCCGCCGTGTGGCTGTACCGCGAGCGGCTCGGGCCGGTGTACGCCCTGGGGATCAGCCTGCTCGCGGTGGCACTGCTGGGCCCGGCGATCCGCCCCTGGTACCTGCTGTGGGGGCTCGTGCCGCTCGCCGTGGCCGCACCCGACGGCCGGGTGCGGCGGATCGCCGCGCTCGCCAGCGCGGTGCTGGCGCTCGTGGTGCTGCCCAGCGGGCTCGCCGCGACGCCCCGTCAGATCGCCCTGGCGGCCGCGGGTGCGGCCCTCGCGCTGCTCCCGCTCGCCGCGCTGCGGCTGGTCCGGCTCGTACGTCCTGCGCTCGCCTCATGAGGCGGATCGTGACGGCGGCCGCCGCCGTGGTCGCGACCGCGCTCTTCCTGGCCACCGTGCCGCTGCACCGGCACTGGTTCGACCTCGGCGTGTACTGGGGCACCGTCAACGCCTGGACGCACGACGGCGTCGGCGTCTACGACTACCTCAGTCCCGGGACGACGTACGGCTTCACCTACCCGCCGTTCGCCGCGCTGTGCATGCTGCCGCTGGCCCTGGTGAGCTGGCCCGCGGCCGTCGTCTGCGCGGCCGCGATCAACATCTGCGCCGCGGCGGCCGTCCTGTGGTGGACGGTGTGGCCGATCGTGCGCCGCGAGGGCTGGACCCCCTGGTACGCGATGGTGCTGGCCGTGTGCCTGATGGCGCTCCTGGAGCCGGTCCACGACACCTTCACCTTCGGGCAGGTCAACCTGGTCCTGCTCGCCCTGGTGCTCGCCGACACCGAACTGCTGCGCCGCGGCAGCCGCTGGGCCGGGTGCGCGATCGGCCTCGCCGCCGCCGTGAAGCTGACGCCCGCGCTGTTCGTCGGGTGGCTGCTGCTCGCCGGGCACCGCCGCGCCGGCCTCACCGCGGCCGCCACCGCGACCGGGGCGACCCTGCTGGCGGCGCTGGCCGCGCCCGGCGCGTCCCGCGACTTCTGGACCCGGGCGATGTGGGACACCGACCGCGTCGGCTCGCTGTCGTACGCCTCGAACCAGTCGCTGCGCGGCACCTTCGCCCGGCTCGACGCACCCACGTGGGTGTGGGCGGTGGCCGTGGTCGCGGTGCTGGCGGTGTGGGCGTACAAGGTGCGCCGGACCGGCGTCACGACGGGCGTCGCCCTCACGGGGGTGACGGCCTGCCTGGTCAGCCCGGTGACCTGGGTGCACCACCTGGTGTGGCTGGTCCCGGCGTTGGCGGCGCTGGCCGGCGAGGCGCTGCGGGTACGGACCCGGGGCCCGACGGTCGCGGCGGTCGGCAGCTACGTCCTGCTCTGCAGCAGTGTCGTGTGGCTGTGGCGGGGCGACCCCGGCACGGGCGGCCTGGGCACCCTCGTGGGCGGCAGCGCCTACGTGTGGATCGGCCTGGGGCTGCTCGTCGCGCCCCGGCCCGGATGGCGTAGCAGGGCGCGCCCGCGTCCGATCCTGGCTGACAGGGTGGGGGAGAGGGCCGGCTGACGGCCCGTCGGCCGAGCTGTCCGCCGAGTCCCGAGGAGATCGACACATGCGTGTGTCCCTGCGCCGGACGTTCGCCGCGCTGCTGATGACCGTCGTCCCCGCGCTGGCCGCCCTCCCCGCGCCGGTGCCCGCACAGGCGCGCTCCTCCGTCGCCCTGGCACCCCTGCTCGGCGTCGGGGCGCCGAACTCCATCCCCGGCCGCTACATCGTCACCCTGGCCCCGGACAGCGACCCCTCCGCCGTGGCGAGCGCGGCCGGGATCACCCCGGCCCACGTGTACGACAGCGTGATGCGGGGCTTCGCCGCCCCGCTCACCGGCAGGCAACTGGCCCGCGTACGGGCCCTGCCCTCGGTGCGCGGCGTCGAGCAGGACACCACGGTCACCCTGCCCGCGGAGGACCGGACCCCGGTGTCGACCAGCCGCCGGATGCCGGGCAGCCCGCCCCCCACCGACGGCACCGGCCGGTTCTGGGGCCTGGAGCGCGTGAGCAACCGCGCCCCGGCCACGCACGGCTTCACCGTCCGCGCGACCGGCGCGAAGGTCACCGCGTACATCATCGACAGCGGGATCGACTTCGCCCACCCGGAGTTCGGCGGCCGCGCCAAGCCCGGCATCGACGAGATGGACGACGGCCGGAACGCCGCGGACTGCGCGGGCCACGGCACGCACGTCGCCGGCACGGTCGGCGGTGAGCACACCGGGGTCGCCCGGGCGGTCTCGCTGGTCTCCGTACGCGTGCTGGACTGCGAGGCGCGCGGCCCCAACTCCGGCATCATCGCCGGGATCAACTGGGTCGCCCGGCACGCGGTGAAGCCCGCCGTGGCCAACATCTCGCTGGGCGGCCTCTACTCCCCGACGATGAACGAGACCCTGGACGCGCTGGCCCGGGCCGGGGTCTTCCCGGTCGTCGCGGCCGGCAACGACGACGTCAGCTCCTGCGTCATCTCCCCGGCGAGCGCCACGGAGTCCTTCACCGTCGCCGCGACCGACCGGGCCGACCACCGGGCGGCGTTCAGCAACTTCGGCAGCTGCGTCAACCTGAACGCGCCCGGTGTCGACATCGCCTCCGCCTTCCCCGGCGGGCTCTACGCGATCATGAGCGGCACGTCGATGGCGGCCCCCCACGTCACCGGCATCGCCGCGCTCTACAAGGACACCTACGGGGACGCCGGCTTCGAGGTGCTGAAGAAGTGGCTCCTCGACCACGCCACCCGGACCGCGGTCCCCGAACCGTGGGGCACCCCGCAGCTGGTGGCCTTCACCGGGGACCTCTGAACGGCCCCGCCGTCCCGCGCCGCGCCCGTCAGGTGAGTTCGCGCGCGAGGTGCAGCGCCGTGATCGCCATACGGCGGGCGTGGAAGAAGCGGTGCGCCCCGTGGTTGGCCACGCCCGCGTCCAGCTCCAGCCGCTCGCAGCCCGCCGCCCGGGCCCTGGCCTCCACCTCCGCCAGCAACCGCGTGCCCACCCCCGCGCCACGCGCGTCCAGCACCGTGACCAGGTCGTCGACCAGCAGCAACCGCCCCCTGCTGGTGGTCAGCACCCGGTGCGTCGCCACCCCCAGGTAACGCTCCCGCTCGTCCAGGGCCGCCGTGAAGACCACCCCCTGGTCATGCGCCTCGGCGGCGAAGGCCGCGAAACCGTCGGCGGTCAGAGCCGGTCGCAACGCCCTGATCAGCGGCCCGACTTCAGCGGTCATGGCCGGTTCACCAGACTTCACGTCCACGAACGTCAGTTCCATGGCGTGATCCTAGGAGGCGCCGGCGCCCGCCGCGCTCCCGTACGGATCAAGTCGCCTTGGCGTTCATCGGAGTTGTGGTCCGGGCCGGCCGGAGAACGAGGCACGGTAGCCGGTTGAGCCACCCGTGACGCGGGAATCCTCAACGCCACGGTGGCGAATGTCCCGGTCTGGTAAGAAACGACCGTGGATCATCGCGTCTCGAGCGATGGTCCCGGGCTCACACGCTGGGAGAGATCGACATGTTGAAGCCCACTTGTTCCTGCGACAAGCACCCGGCCGACGGGGAGCCCCCGGCCGGCACGACCCCCGGCCCCCGCTCCGCCGACGGCCCCGGCGCCGACGGCCCGGCCTCCTCCCCCGCCGACGACGCCTTCGTGCCCGGGAACGGCGGCGCCCTCGTGGCGTCCCGCTGACGGACGGCACGAGGGCGCCGAGGGTGCGGACGGTCCCGCGGGGGCCGTCCGTCAGTCCTCCAGTTGCCTCCACCACCAGGAGATCGCCGGGAGGTCCACCGGGGCATCGCTGCCGGGCATCGGCGCCGGCGCCCAGGTCGTCGGCAGGTAGGCGGGATCCTCGGGGTTGAGGTAGCGCTCGCAGGTCGTGCCCCACTCGAGGTTCGCCCGGATCCAGTGCCCGAGCGAGGTCACGTACCGCTGCAGCTCGGATGATGCCGTGCGGTGCACCTGCGCGCTCAGCGTCGTGAACAGGACCATGATCTGGTCACGCAGGAACATCGCCTCGGAGACCATGCCGGGGACGGGCTTGCCCGCGGCGTGCGCGAGGACGTCGAGCAGGTTCTGGTCGTCACCGTCGCGCAGGTGCTCCTTGCGGTAGGACAGGATGTCGTTGTCCCAGCCGACCAGCAGACAGGTCGCCTCGGTGAGGGCACGGACGTCCGGCCGCTCCAGCTCGGCCGGGGGCACCTCGTACCCGTCCGCGACGTCGAGCAGCATGACACTGACCTTCATCGCGCCGTTGTGGATGCGCAGCAGTGCGTAGTCGTCGAGGCCGGGTGCCGCACCGTCGACCCGGTTGGCCGCCTCCCACACCTGGCACAGGAAGTACATGCGCATCGCGTCCGTCCAACGGCCGATCTGCGCGGCGGTGGCGACCCGGCCCACGCGCAGCCGCAGGTCCCGGAAGGCCGCCTCGAAGCAGAAGTACGTGCCGTTCGGGGACAACGGTGTCTCGGGAGCCTCGAGTATGCGCAGCAGCCTGGTCAGCACGCGACTCAGCTCGCCGGGGCGCCGGCCCAGGCGGCCTTCGTCGCAGTGGGCGTCGTCGAAGGCGAACAGCCACATCAGGGAGTCCGCCGATATCTGCGCCCCCTCCTCGGTCCCGTACGGCGAGGTGAGCGCGGCAAGGCGGCCGGCTCCGACGTGCTCCAGGCGCAGCCGCTGGGACTCGTCCTCGTACAGGCCGAAGCGGCGGACCCACTCGATGGTGGCCCGGTCCAGGTCGTCGGCCAGGGGGTGGGCAGCCGGTGCTATCGGGCAGTAGAAGGGCGCCAGTTGAAGGGCGGGCACAGTGGTCACGGACATGCTCCTTCGAGCTTGGGGGAGGGCGGGCCAGCGCCTGCTACCTTCCGCACAACCTTGCCATGAACGCGCCAAACGTAGACCGACAGGAACAGGCGCGGGCCGCGCGCCCGGAGCGCGCGGAGCGGCCCGCGGGAGGGCGGCCCAGTGGAACAACGGACCCGGGCTCCACTGACGTCCACCTCTCAGCTGTCACAACCGTTCCACCTGTGACGCACCGCACGCGTGGCGGAAATCGAACACAAGTGGATCATTCAAATGACAATTACTCCGGCATATGGCGGAGCAGTCAAGAGGCCAAAATGCGTCACGGGAAGGACAGTTGACGCGCATTCCGGTTGTGTTCATGGGCGAGGTGTGTGCGCCCGATGCTCGACCTTGGCCGAACCAGCCACGATGGCCCTACGGCATGGAGGGCGCACGAACGGGCGCACGGGCGCATTTGCCCGTGCGCCCGTCTTGAACCGGTCACACAGTGAGACACCACGTGCCAACGGCTACCGCCGTCGTACGCCCAGGCGCGAAACGAGCGCACGCCACCAGGAACGGCGCTGCAGGGGAACGGCCGCCGCCGGCCGCGGCGCGAAGGCCGGTTCCGGCTGCGCCGGGGGCAGTTCGGCCGTCGTCGACGGAGCGGCCTCGGACACCTGCCCCCTCGGGGGCGTCTGCGGGACGCGGACCTCCCGGGGCGCCGGTTCGGCCGCTGCCAGCCCCTGGTCACCGAGCGGCTTGGCCGGGCTGAACTCCGCGGGCAGGGCCACCAGGTGCCGGGAGATCCACGCGGCCTGCGAGGTCAGTTCCTCCTCCGGCACGGCAACCCGCAGGTCCGGCAGCCGCATCAGCAGCGTGTCGATGGCGGTGTCGACGATGGCCCGGGCGATGTCCTTGCCGGGACACTCGTGCGGGCCGCTGCTGAAGGCCAGGTGCGAACGGTTGCCGTGCACGGGGGTGGAGAGGTCCGGCCGCACGCGCGGGTCGACGTTGCCCGCGGCGATGCCGAACATCACCATGTCCCCCTCCTCGATCTGCTGACCACCCAGCTCGGTGGCCCCCGTGGCCCAGCGGCCGGGCACCACGGCGATCGACGGCTCGTCCCACAGCACCTGCTCCAGGGCATCGGGGAGGGTCATGTGACCGCCCGAGAGGTGGGCCCGGAAACGGGGGTCGGTCAGCACCATCTTGAGCGCGCCGACGATGAAGTTGACGGTGGGCTCGTTGGCCGCGATCAGGATCAGCCGCAGGTGTTCGGCGACCTCGTCGTCGGTGAGGTTCGCCTCATGGCGCAGCAGCCAGGAGGTCAGGTCGCCGCCGGGGTCGGCCCGCTTGCGCTGCACGAGCTGCTTGCAGGCGGACAGCACGTACTCGTTGCTGGCCACCGCCGTCTCGGTGCCGCGCATCAGGTCGCGGCCGGCCTCCACCAGCTTCGGCCCGTACTCCTCGGGCATGCCCAGCAGCTGGGTCATGACGAGCACCGGAAGCTGCTCGGCGAACTGGGTGACCAGTTCGACCTCCCCGGACTGGCAGAACTCGTCGACCAACTGGTTGGAGAAGCGGATGATGTGCTGACGGATACCCCGTCGGTTGAGGCGGCCCATGCTGGTGGTGACCGCTCCGCGCAGCCGCTCGTGCTCGGCGCCGTCGGCGAAGACGCACAGCGGCTGCCAGGCGACCATCGGCAGCAGCGGCGAGTCCATGGCGACGTTGCCCTCGCGGAAGTGCCGCCAGATGCGGGAGTCCCGGGAGAACCGCGAGGGGTTCCGCATGGCCTCGAGGTTCTCGTGGTGTCCCAGGACGATCCAGGCGTTCAGGTCACCGTGCACGAGCACGGGGGCCACCGTTCCGTGCTCGGCGCGCAGCTTCTCGTACAGGGCCATGGGGTCTGCGGCGGCCTCGGGGCCGTAGAGCCTGCGCAGGCCGCCCGGGCCGAGGCCGTGGGCGGGGCATTCGGGGGGTGGGGTGGTCACGGGACGCTCCTGATCACGGGCGGGGAAGGATCACAGGGCCGATGCGGCGGCGAGGGAGTGGAGATGGCGCATGAGCGTCATCAGCACGTCACGGACGGAGCTGCGGGACCGGGCGTCGCACTCCACCAGGGGAACGTGATCCGGCAGGTCCAGGGCGGACCGCAGCTCGTCGAGCGGGTAACTGGGCGACTCCGGGAAGGAGTTGACGGCCACGACGAACGGTGTTCCGCGCTCCTCCAGCCGCCCTATCACGTCGAAACTGACCTCGAGGCGCCGCGTGTCGACCAGCACCACCGCGCCGAGCGCGCCCTCGAAGAGCCCGTTCCACAGGAACCAGAAGCGCTGCTGGCCCGGTGTCCCGAAGAGGTAGAGGACCAGTTCGTCGTTGATGCTGATGCGGCCGAAGTCCATGGCCACCGTGGTGGCCGTCTTGCGTTCCACCCCCACGATGTCGTCCACGCCCACACCGGCCTGGGTCATCGTCTCCTCGGTGGACAGCGGCCGGATCTCACTGACCGATCCGACCAGGGTCGTCTTGCCGACCCCGAAGCCCCCCACG